>CANGIZ010000039.1 GCA_947454025.1 Bacteroidota bacterium
AATAAATGCACTTTGTGCTAACCACAAGGTAAGGAGCTTGTATGCCTTTGGGTCAGTCCTAACTCCCAATTTTAATACCAATAGCGATATAGACTTAATCGTTGATTTTAAGGAAATAGATGTGAAGGATTATGCAGATAACTACTTTGATTTTAAGTTCTCATTACAAGATATATTTAATCGTCCAGTAGATTTATTGGAAGAGCAGGCTATCAAGAACCCTTATTTTAAACAAGTGGTCAATCAAACCAAAGAACTTGTTTATGGATAATGAAATTAAAGCGTGGCTTTATGATATTGTAAATGCTATCATGGAAATTGATAGTTTCTTTATTGATATCCCCAAAGAATTTTCAACCTATAAAGATGATCTTCGCACAAGAAGGGCCATAGAAAGAAATATTGAAATTATAGGAGAAGCATTGAGTAGAATTATAACAAAAGATGAGGCTATCAAAATTTCAAATGCTAGAAAAATAGTAGACACAAGAAACAGAATTATTCACGGTTACGATTCAGTATCTGATGAAATTATATGGGGAATAGTTATCAACCATATCCCAATACTACAATCAGAAGTAAAAGGTTTATTAGGTGAATAATTAGTTATTATAACTCAAAAAAATCAGGGGGGTGTATTCCTCATAAGAGGATATTTCAATCGTTAGGTCTTTTATCAATTGATGTTTTAATCAATTCACCTGAATCATTATATAATTTAAATACGCCTGTAGCTTTGCTTTGAATGAATTTCCCTTCTTGTTTTAACTGTCCGTTCTTATAATAAAATCTTTCATATCCATTCAATTCTCCTTCAGAATAATTTTGTTCATAAAAAATAATGCCATTATCATAATACATAATTGATTTTCCATCTAATCTACCTTTTTTGTAGTTAGTAATTCTATTAGGCTTATCAATAGAATAATAAGCAAATTGAACAAATTCACCATCTCTAAAACCTTCTTTAAAATTTTGAATTTCTAAAATTTTATTCTTGAGTAGTTGTAAGTCTAGAATTGAGTCCTGAGGAATCTTTTTGTCATAGCGAAGTCGAGTTACTATACCTTCTGGGTCAAGATATTTTATCCATTTACCATTATATACCCCATTTTTATATGAACCCTCAGATTCTAAGAATCCATTACCATAGTAATATTTCCAATTCCCAATTGGCATATTATTTTCTAATTTTCCAACAGCAATTAAAATACCTAAATTATTTTTCCATTCTATATTAGATGGATTTGAACTAAAATATTTTAGTGATTTATAATCAACCTCTGATACATACTTCTTTTGTTTGCTTCTTGTGCACAAATTTGTTGATATAACCCCATCTTGCATGTAGGCATAAATAACCCATTCTTCATTTTCATTAATAAACAAACCGCAAGAAGCATCACTTAATGCTGTGTAAATAGTCACTTTTTTTGAGTCTATTTTCCCTTTAAATATTTCATCAATTTGAAATTCAATTTGTCGTTGTTTGTCTGTTTCTTCTTTTTGGTTTATTATAACTTTTATAGCTTTTCCTGAAATAATATATTCACTGTTATTATAATTTTTTATAGTAACAGGGCCATAATCAATATTACAACTACATGCAATAAGATTAACAGGGAGAGCTAATATAAATAATAGTATTAGTTTCATTTGATTAATGACAGTAGTTTGTAGCAAATTAATACAATATATATTAATTTTTTAAAGCGATTTAGATGATATTGTAATTACACAACAAAGGACCCACAATTTGACGTAAGTCCTTAGAACTAGTTCTAAAAAATTGCCTCGGGATTGACAGCTTCGTTTCACTACGCTGTCATCCCAGACAGTTCGATTTACCCAAAGCCTTTCAAAGGATACTGATGAAGAAGAAATTCATCAGTATCCTTTGTCTTTTTTAACGCTCATCCGCTCAATCAAGCGAGCTTGTTTCGCGGCTTCGCATTAAAAAAGCCTCTCAACTTTGTTGAGAGGCTTTGTAGCGAGACCGGGATTTGAACCCGGGACCTCAGGGTTATGAATCCTGTGCTCTAACCAACTGAGCTACCTCGCCGAGATCCTTATTGGTTATACCCTTAAAAGGGTGGCAAAACTACTTAATTTTTTTGAAATTATGGGTTCACTTTAACACTAAAAACGGACTGTCCTTCAAAAAATCCTTCAAATACATCCCCTTTTGCCGTAGGGCCAACGCCAGCGGGGGTTCCAGTATAGATTAAGTCCCCTGGATAGATTGTAAAATAGGTAGTGATGGCGGCTAAAATTTTGTCCAAAGGATATATCATTAAACTTGAATCGCCTGTTTGAACTGTTTGACCATTTTTTGCCAATGTATAATGTATGGGGCCTGATAAAATTTCAGGAGTTAATGTATGCCAACTGCCTAATACCGCTGCATTGTCAAATGCTTTTGCCTTTTCCCATGGCAGTCCTTTTTCTTTTAATGCATTTTGTATATCACGTGCTGTAAAATCAATCCCTACTGAAATAGCATCGCAATATTCAATAACTGGAATTCCATTAGGATGTTGATCCGATAAATTCGTTCCTTTTTTACTTACACGTAATACCAATTCTCCTTCAAAGTGTAAGTCATTGGTAAAACTAGGAATAGAAAAATTTTGACTTGCTGGTAACAATGCAGTATCTGGCTTCATGAAAATAATTGCTGATGTTGGCACTTCATTTCCTAACTCTTGGGCATGTGCTACATAATTTCTACCAATACAAAATATGCTCATAATAAATATTTTAAATTTTAACGGCTATTAATCCTACTCAACTTTAATATCTAATCCATTAGCAATGGTCATGGTTCGCGCCAATCCTATTGCTGCAAAAGATTCAATCACTTCCACGCATTTTTGGATTTTCACATCAATTAATTTGCGTTCATCCTGCGCCCATTTACCTAATACAAAATCTATCTGTTGACCTTTTGCAAAATTATTGCCAATGCCAAAACGCAACTTTGGATAAGCGTCCGTTCCCAATGTTAATTGAATGTCTTTTAATCCATTATGACCAGCATCGGAACCTGATGCACGTAATCTTAATTTAGAAATAGGCAATGCCAAGTCGTCCACAATGGTTAATGTGTTTTCTAAATCTACTTTTTCTTTATCCATCCAATATTTAAATGCCTTGCCACTTAAATTCATGAAAGTAGTTGGCTTTACGCACACAAATGTTTTACCCTTCCATTTTACTTCGGACACTTCGGCTAATCGGTCTAATTTAAAAAAACCGCCATGCTTTATTACAAATGCATCCAATACATCAAAGCCAATATTATGCCTGGTGTGTGCATATTCGGCACCTACATTTCCCAATCCTAATAATAAAAATTTAGACATAACATTATTCCATTCAGGTTATAAAAATACACAAAATCGCGGGAGGGATAAAACAAAAATCCCGATAGGGATTTAAAATCATTAGAAGTTTTTTACGAGGGTTATATATTTCTAATTAAAACCCTCGTAAAAAACAAAAATCCCCCCAATTGCTTGGAGGGATTCGATATTCAAATAATGTAAAATTATTTTTTAGCTTTTGCTGCTTCAGACTCTTCTTGTTTTAACTGACGAGTCATAACAATTGAAGCAACTGGAATACGTGGAGGGTTCAATACTTCAATGTTTGGAACATTAATGTCTTGTACACGAATATTACCATTCAATTCTAAGTTAGTAATATCTAATTCGATATTTTCTCTTAAATCTTTAGGTAAAGCTTTTACTTTAACTGCTTTAATTTTAACGATCAATTTACCACCGGCTTTAACACCTGCAGCAGATCCTGTTAATTTTAATGGTAAAGTAGCGATTACTTTTTTGTTGTCTACTAATTCTAATAAGTCAACGTGTAATAAAGCATCAGACACTTTATGGAACTGTAAATCTTTCAAGATACACTTGTAAGTTTTACCGTCTACTGTAACTTCTGCTAATTGGAATTCACTTGTGTACACCAATGGCTTAAAAGCCTTTGCAGAAGCATAGAAATTAACTTCTGTAGCACCCCCGTAAATTACACCTAGCACATTGTCCTGAGAGCGTAGTTGGCGGGCGACTTTTTTGCCAGCTTCGGTCCTCAAGTGGCCTTCGATTGTAACTGTTTTCATTTGAGATCTATTTTGTTTGAAAAAATTTTCCCATCATTCTTTCTCAATAATGGAGCGCGAAGATATGCAATAAAAAAGTAGCAACCAAAGTTGCTACTTAAATTTATATAACTAGTTGATTTTTAACCTCTTGCCTTTAATTGAGCGTGTACAAATAAGCTTGTAATACTCTTATTTTCGTAGGCGTTTCTAATAGCAATGGCAAACAAATCGGCTACTGTTACGACTTTAATTTTAGGAGATGCATGTGCCAAAGGAATAGTATCACATACCACAAGCTCTTCTAAAATAGAATTTTCGATGTTTTCGTAGGCCTTTCCACTCAATACTGGATGCGTAATCAAAGCGCGTACCGTTCTAGCACCTTTTTCTTTTAAAAGCGCTGCTGCTTTGACCAATGTTCCACCTGTATCACAAATATCGTCTATTAAAATAATGTCTTTTCCCGCTACATCCCCAATTACCACCATGCTCGCAATTTCGTTTGCACGTTTACGGTGCTTATCACAAATTACCATTTCGGCATTGAAGTAGTTGGCAACCTCACGCACACGGTTTGTACTACCTACGTCGGGTGCAGCGAAACAAAGGTGCTCTAATTTTAGTGACTCAATGTATGGGATAAAAATAGCCGAACTGTCCAAGTGATCCACTGGCACATCAAAGAAACCTTGAATTTGAGCAGCGTGTAAATCCATTGTGATCACTCTATTCGCGCCAGCTGCTTCTAATAAAGTAGCAATTAATTTTGCTCCAATCGCAACCCTTGGCTTATCCTTACGGTCCTGACGTGCAAAACCATAATAAGGGATTACTACAATAATTTTGTAGGCACTCGCACGTTTCGCAGCATCAATCATTAATAATAACTCAAACAAATTATCGGTAGGCGCATAAGTGCTTTGCACTAAAAAAACATAGTCTCCACGCACACTTTCTAAGAAAATGGGCTGAAATTCGCCGTCGCTAAATTTTTGAATGTTAATCTTACCAATGGGTGCGCCAAAACGTTGCGCGATTTTCTCTGCCAGGGCGGTTGAGCCAGTTCCAGCAAATATTTTAACAGAAGGGTTCATGGGATGGTTGAATGTGGGCCAAAGTTATCATTCTGTGAAGCATTTAAGAAACATTAGAGGCGCTACTTTTCAACAAGTCATTAACGTGGGCTAAAATTCTATTTTTTTCCTAGTATTTATACCCTTATGGAGAGGGAGGTAATAAGATAGATTTGACCAAAACACGCCAAATCAATGCCAATTAAACTATGGGACCCCAATGACCAACCTTGTTATAAACTACACAAAAAAGGAGCCAAATACCTCAGTGATGGTGAGCTACTGGCTATTTTATTGCAACATGGCACTGCGCAAGAAAATGCAGTGGATCTAGCGCGCAACCTACTTGGAAAATGTAATAACAATTTGCAAAAATTGTCAAAGCTCTCTGTGAACGATATGGTGGCATTAAAAATTAAAGGCATCGGGAAAATGAAAGCCATTCGAATTGTTGCCGCCATTGAATTGGGTTCACGAAGATTATTTCAACACAATTACGATAAAAATATATTCCAAAGCAGCGATGTAATTAACCACTTAAAACACAGCTTACAATTTGAGTCACGCGAGGTTTTTTTAGTAATATTCTTAAATCAAGCCAATAAAATTATACACGAACAAATATTAAGTGAAGGCGGGATAACCGGCACGGTTGCGGATCCCAGGGTGTTGTTTAAATTGGCATTAAGTCATGAAGCAACCGGTGTGATTATTTGTCATAACCATCCCAGTGGACAATTGCAACCCAGCAGAATGGATGATTTGTTAACTGAAAAAGTAAAAAAAGCCGCTAACTTTTTAGACATCAAATTAATTGACCACATTATTGTAAGCACACAGGGCTACTATAGTTATGCAGAACAGAATAATAACTGGTAAATGAAAGTGGCTACATATAAAAAGCGATGATCATTACGCCTGTGCAGTAGGGCCTCCAAAATTCATAGGAATTTCCATAGGTGAAATATCTCCAATAGCACCATTGGCTTCCTCGAATCTTTCGATATTTTCCACCAAGGCTTTCATGAATCTTTTTGCATGCATTGGGGTTAAAATCACACGAGATTTTACCTTACTTTTTGGCGTACCAGGCATTACATTCACAAAATCAATAACAAACTCGGCGTTGCTATGGGTAATAATGGCAAGATTGGCATATGATCCTTCGGCAATTTCCTCGCTAATTTCGATATTCAGGGCAGGGTTCGGGTTTTGTTCCATGGTAATAATTGAAATGCAAAGATACAGGGGAAGAAATGTTTAAAAAAAAATTCTGCCCCTGCTTTTCAATGAACTAAATTTGCGGCATGTTAGTATTAGATGGCAAAATTGCCTCCGCAGCAGTAAAAGCAAGCCTTTTACAAAAAACACAAGCAATTAAAGCAGCAGGTAAAAGAACCCCTCATTTGGCCGCAATACTTGTGGGTAATAATGGGGCAAGTGAAACTTATGTTGCAAGCAAAGTAAAAAATTGTGAGGAAACTGGATTTGGAAGTTCTCTAATTCGTTTTGACGATCATGTAACCGAAGCAGAATTGTTGGCAAAAATTAGTGAATTAAATGTCGACCCTACGATTGACGGAATTTTAGTACAATTGCCTTTACCAAAACATATCGATGACGAAAAAATTATCGAAGCGATTCATCCCGATAAAGATGTAGATGGTTTTCATCCTATGAATATTGGAAGAATGGTGCAAGGTTTTGACACTTTCACACCAGCAACTCCCTATGGCGTATTGTTAATGTTGGAGCATTTTAATATTCAAACAAAAGGAAAGCACGTTGTAGTGATTGGACGTAGTAATATTGTAGGAAGACCCATGAGCATTTTATTAAGTGGCGAAAGACCTCAAGGAAATGCCTATGTTACAATTTGTCACAGACATACACCCATAGAAGAAACCAAAAAAATGGCACAACAAGCCGATATATTAATTGTAGCTGTGGGTATTCCAGAATTTATTACTGGCGATATGATTAAACCAGGTGCTGTCATTATAGACGTTGGTATTACAAGAGTGGAAGATGCGACTGCAAAAAAAGGCTTTCGCATTAAAGGGGATGTAAATTACGAACAAGCCATTGCTAAAGCATCGGCCGTAACTCCAGTTCCAGGCGGGGTTGGCTTAATGACCATTGCTGGTTTATTAATGAACACCATGAAGGCTTACGAAGGAAAATTTTATCATAACTAATTCAGGAGTCAGCCAATAAATAAATATTAGATCGCTTACCTATATTATGAGCACCAACACAACATCCTATCCAGTTATGGAAATGTTTTATTCTTTGCAAGGCGAAGGATATCATCAAGGCAAGGCGGCTTATTTTATTCGCTTGGCCGGATGTGATGTGGGATGTGTATGGTGCGATGTGAAAGACAGTTGGGATGCGAGCAAACATCCTGTATTGTCCATAGAAACCATTGTAAATAGTGCATTGGAACATCCAGGCCGTTTGGCCATTGTAACAGGAGGTGAACCTTTGTTGCATGATTTAACACCTTTAACCACTGCATTAAAAGCAGCTGGATTTCAAACCAATATTGAAACATCGGGATCTAGTCCCATGTCGGGAGATTGGGATTGGGTATGCTTGTCTCCAAAAAAATTCAAAGCCCCTTTGCCTGAAAATTTACCATTGGCTTCAGAATTAAAAGTAGTGGTATTTAATAATTCCGATTTTGACTGGGCCGAGCAACATGCAAACCAAGTTGCTAGTAATTGTAAATTATACTTGCAACCAGAATGGGACAAGCAAGCACAAATCACACCCCTTGTGATTGAATACGTTAAAGCAAACCCTCAATGGGAACTAAGCGCACAGTTACACAAGTACATTCAAGTACCATAATAAGTATATTTACATTACAAAAAATTGGGTATGCAAAATAGGCTCGTACTATTTTTAGGACTAAGTATTTTAATGTGCTGTAACGTTGTATCGGTGCAGGCGCAAAACGATGCAGCTGCCAAAAAATTATACGACAAAGCCATTGCAGCTATTGAGAACCGACAGTTTGAGGAATCGGTACAATTGTTAAACGAGAGCTTACAAAAGGACAGTAATTATATATACAGTTATCTTACTTTGTTTCAAGTACAATTGGAATTAAAACACAATAACGAAGCCATTAACGTATTCGAAAAAGGATTGCAAAAAGACACGGCTGCATTTATACCCTACTTTGTAAAATATGCAAGTGCTTATGCGAGCATGGGCAATTATCAAAAGGCATATGATGTATTGCAACCTATCAGTAATACTGCGCCTAGTTATTTACAACAAAAAATTACCGACCTATTAAAAATATGTTCCTACGCTATTCAACATCCCGCCGATCCAATTATTAAAGTAACCAATGTAGGTGATAGTATTAATACAAGTGCTGCTGAATATTTCCCAACTGTTACGGTGCAGGATAGTTTGTTTTTATTTATGCGTCGCAATAGTTATAAGCGTGAGGATTTTTATGCAAGCACCATTACACCATCCGGATTTACAAAAGCACAACCCTTATCGGATAGTTTAAACTTAGCCGATAAAAAAGGAAGCCCAAGTTTATCGTCCAACTTACAAACCTTGTATTTTGCGGCAGACTATGCAGAGCGTGGCTATGGCAGGTATGACATTTATAAAGTAGATAAAACAAAAACGGGCTGGTCTACACCAAAAAATTTAGGACAAAATATTAATTCTGATTTTTGGGAGAGCGCCCCTAGTATTTCACCCGATGGTCAAGCCTTGTATTTTTGCAGCAATGTACCTGGCGGATTTGGCGGTATAGATATTTACGTGTCATATAAAAATGAGAAAGGCGGATGGGAGGAAGCAGTGAATTTAGGCCCCACTATTAATACTGCCGGTGACGAACAAACACCTTTTATACATGCCGATAATAAAACATTGTACTTCGCATCCAGCGGCTGGCCTGGTTATGGCGGTTCCGATTTATTTATGTCCCGCAAAAAAATTGATGGCACCTGGAGCAAGCCGATTAATTTAGGGTACCCCATTAATACCATCGACAACGAAGGAAGTATTGCAGTAGCGAGTGACGGAACCCAGGGCTATATTGCAAGTGATAGAGCAGATAGCCGCGGTGGATTAGATATTTATAAAGTAGTGTTGTCCAAAAACACAAGGGCTAATAAAACCTATTATTTAAAAGGATTAATTACCGATGCTGCATCGCAAAAAACAATTGCAGGAACAGTACGTTTAGTGGATCCAACCGACACTGCTAGTTATATGCAAGTGAATGTAGATACAACTGGTGCATTTGTATTAGCACTTCCATATTTTGACAGTTTAGGAATACAAGTGAATAGTCCGAACCACGAATATGCAAGTATTTTAATGAGCGAAGATAGTCTTACAAAAATAGCAGGCGCTACCCTACACTTTAATTTAGCTGCTATTCAAAAACAGTTTACAAAGAATTTTAAAAATGTATTTTTTGAAATTAATGCAGCACGCTTAAAATCAAATTCGAATGTAGAATTAAATGCATTGGCAAGTTATTTGCAAAATACGCCAACGGCAAACATACTCATTGAAGGGCATACCGATAATTCAGGAAATGCAGCAGCCAACTTAACGCTTTCAACCAAACGTGCCGACGCGATTGCACAGTATTTAATAAACAAGGGAATTACTAAAACACGCATACGCACAATAGGCTATGGCGCAAGTAAACCAATCGCCGATAATACCACCGAAGCAGGACGTGCACAAAACCGACGCACTAGTTTTACGATTTCTTTACCTTAAAATAATCCACGTTATTAAGGTATAAATACTTGGTTATTCAATATGAAATAACTGGAATTTGCGCGCATGAATACATTAGACAACGAAGCGCCCATTGTAAACGAAAACGAATTATTATACGCCATTGCCTTGAGTATGCATACTGGATTTACGCCCAGTCAAAAATTAAATCTGTTACAAAATTATCAATCAGCGGCTTCCATTTATAAATACCATCCTTCCCCAAAAAGCAATTGGCCTTTACGTGAAGCGGAGGCAGAATTGACTTTTATCGAAAAACACAGCATTCAATGTTTTTCTGTTTTAGACAAATATTACCCCAATCGACTTGCACACATAAAAGACCCTCCCACACTTTTATATTTAAAAGGATCTGACCGTTTTAATCTTCCACAATTAATAAGTATAGTGGGCACAAGACAACATACGCAACAAGTAAAAAAAGTGGTGCATGAATTATTAGCAGGATTAAATCATTTAAAAATAGGCGTGATAAGTGGCATGGCATTAGGTGTAGATGGCATTGCGCACGAGGCTGCGCTTGCATATAAAATGTCCACTTGGGGTATATTAGCCAACGGCCTCGATCAAATTTATCCGAATCAACATCGTCGTTTAGCAGTTGACATATTGCATAACAATGGAGGTCTCATTACTGAATGTCCGCATAAAACACCCACCCTTCCATTTCAATTTGTAAGACGCAATCGGATTGTAGCTGGCATGAGCGATGCTACAATTGTAATTGAAAGTAATATCGAAGGAGGAAGTATGATCACTGCTAAACTTGCAAGAGGTTATGACCGAGAAGTGTTCGCAGTGCCAGGAAAAATTCATGACGCAAAAAGCAAAGGTTGCTTATGGTTAATTAAAAACAATATTGCCACGATGTATTATGATCCAATTCAATTATTAGAAAATATGAATTGGCCATCTCAAACAATTTCGATTCCATTGCCCATTCAGCAACTTGAGCCCATCCCTTTATCTATTTACCTATATATACAAAACCAAGGGCCCGTGCATACCGACCAAATTGCAATGGATATGAAAATAGAAAGTGGCAATTTAGCTGGATACTTAATGGAATTAGAATTAAA
Organism: Bacteroidota bacterium; assembly: GCA_947454025.1. Classification (GTDB taxonomy): domain Bacteria; phylum Bacteroidota; class Bacteroidia; order Chitinophagales; family Chitinophagaceae; genus Sediminibacterium. The sequence continues at coordinate 11,067 of CANGIZ010000039.1, forward strand.
GGGACTGATTCATTTACTTGCAGGGAGTAGGTATTCTTGTACCTAAGTTGATGTTTATCAAAGGCTAGAAAAAAGGATTTTGCCAAAATGCTCCAAAAAACTACCTTTGCCTATGGCAACAAGAAATTCTATCAACAACTCCCGCATTTTTGGTCAAGGCTTAACATTCGACGACGTATTGTTAATGCCGGCTTATTCTGAGATACTTCCTTCTGAAGTTAAAATCCATTCACAGCTTACCAAAAACATCCAATTAAATGTTCCTATTTTGTCTTCTGCAATGGACACTGTTACAGAAGCGAGCTTAGCAATTGCCTTGGCACGTGAAGGTGGCATTGGTATTTTGCACAAGAACATGAGTATCGAACGTCAAGCCGAGCAAGTGCGCAAAGTAAAACGTAGCGAGAGCGGAATGATTGTTGATCCCATTACTTTGGAAGTGAATGCAACCATTGGTGACGCATTAATTTTAATGAAAGAAAATAAGATTGGCGGTATTCCAATTGTTGACAAAGGAAATAAGTTAGTTGGTATCTTAACCAATCGTGACTTACGTTTCGAGACTGATCGTTCTCGTAAAGTAAGCGAAGTAATGACTAAGCAAAACTTAATTATTGCACCTGAAGGAACCGATTTAAGAAAAGCAGAAAAAATTTTACGTCAACATAAAATTGAAAAATTACCTGTTGTAAGCAAGCAAGGAAAATTAATTGGCTTAATTACTTACAGAGATATTTTACAATTAAGCGCATTCCCAAATGCAGTGAAAGACAATATTGGTCGTTTATTGGTTGGGGCAGCTTTAGGAATTACAAAAGATTTATTAGACCGTGCTGCAGCATTACAAGCAGTTGGTGTTGACATTGTTTCATTAGACAGTGCACACGGACATAGCAAGGGTGTGATTGAAGCCTTAAAAACCTTGAAAAAGAATTTTAAAAATCTACCAGTAATTGCAGGAAATATTGCTACATCACAAGCTGCCATTGCTTTAGCAGCAGCAGGTGCCGATGCAGTTAAAGTAGGCATTGGACCTGGCTCTATTTGTACTACACGAATTGTAGCAGGTGCGGGCGTTCCACAATTAACCGCTATCATGGAAGCCACTAAGGCATTGAAAGGAAAAAATATTCCAGTAATTGCCGATGGTGGTATTCGTTATACAGGTGATATGGTGAAAGCATTAGCAGCTGGTGCCAATTGCGTAATGATGGGTAGCATTTTTGCAGGAACCGAAGAAAGCCCTGGCGAAACTATTATTTACGAAGGACGTAAGTTTAAAGGTTACCGCGGTATGGGAAGTATTGGTGCGATGGGACAAGGAAGCGGTGACCGATATTTTCAAGAAGGAACAGATAGCAAAAAATTTGTACCAGAAGGTATCGAAGGTCGTGTGGCTTATAAAGGAAATCTAAGTGAAATTATTTATCAATTCGTAGGTGGATTAAAAGCAGGCATGGGCTATTGCGGTGCAAAAACTGTGAAGGATTTACAAAATGCTACTTTCGTTCAAATCACCAATGCAGGTATGAAGGAAAGCCATGCACACGATATTGATATCACAAAAGAGGCGCCAAATTACAGCCGTAAATAAAAATTAATGCAAAAAATATTTTTGCTCATTTTAATGTTGAATTTTGGTATTGCCATGCGCAATACCGCTCAAGCGCAGGATAGTACACAAAATACTAAACTGCGTTTTAGTTTAATTACCTGTGATGCTGGCGACGACTTGTATACGATTTGGGGACATACTGCCATTCGCGTAATAGACAGTGTAAACCATACCGACTTTGTTTTTAACTACGGCAGTTTTGATTTTAACACGCCCAACTTTATTGCTAAATTCATGAAGGGCGACTTAATGTATTTTATAAGTGCCGACACCTATTCTAATTTTTTATACGAATACCAATATTCTGGAAGAGATGTACACGAACAGGTTTTAAAATTAACACCCGCTGAAAAATACAATTGGTACCAGGCCTTACAAGTAAACATGATTGGCACTAATCGATTTTACTTATATAATTTTATTACAGATAATTGTACCACAAGAATTAAGGATGGCTTGTTTAAACATGCACCGATCAACGAGTACGGCATTGGCATACGTTCTTATAGAGAGGAAGTAGTGAGTGCCCCTTACAAAGGCGGCCTAGGCTGGATTGGATTAGGCATTGACCTTTTATTAGGGGCTGTTGCCGACCAAGCACCTAACCTAAATCAGGAAGCCTTTTTACCCGCTTTATTGTATAAAAAAATGACGCTAAACCCGCATTTAATTAGCGCAACCAATCATATTAAATACAACAATAAACCAATAGCTAAAGGTGGTTACCCTATGAATTTTTTAATTGCCTTCTTGTTGATGTATATTTTTGTAGCCAGCTGGAATAGTTTAATTACACAACGCATTGCACGCATTATTGACATTAGCTTGTTATTTATTTTAGGTGTTGGAGGTGCACTTGTATTGTATATGAGTCAGTTTTCATTTCATACTGCTTGTCATGAAAACTATAATTTAATTTGGTTACACCCATTGTACCTAGTTGCTATCCCCGTTTATTTTATTTCTAAAAAATGGACAGGCTATTTGGGTTATGTATTTTTTGCAGCAACGGTAGTACTTATGATTGCGAACCACTTGGTACCACAACATTTTTCAAAATCAGTAATTGCCCTGATGGTGATTGCACTATTCCTGCAAACCAGACTTATTAAAAGAGGCCAACTCGCTCAATTTCAATAAATTTGTTAACACACCAAGCGGGTCATTAGTGAATCTAACTTTTAAACGAATTGCTATGTTACATTATTACGATTATGGCGAGGACCAATTAGCCTATTTTGACGAAGGCAATACAAATGTAAACAAAGGGAAACCTGCCATATTGTTAATTCATGGCTTTGGCGAAGACCATTGCATTTGGAAACAACAAATAGAATTTCTTTCAAACTTTTATCGTGTGATTGCGCCGAATTTACCTGGTGTGCATTGTAAGCCTTTACACATTCATCATTCTCATGCCCCTAGTATCCGCAATTATGTAGAAGTGATGCACGAGCTCATGCACAGTTTGCATATTGAAAAATATTATGTACTGGGCCATAGCATGGGCGGCTATATTGGATTGGCTTTTGCCGACTACTACGTAAATCATGTAATAGGTTTAGGATTAATACATTCTACCACTTACGAGGATAGTCCTGCTAAAAAAGAAAGTCGTTTAAAAGTAGCTGAGTTTATTCAAGAATATGGCACGCAGAAATTTTTAGAAACTTCTACTCAAAATTTATTTGGGAATGCATTTAAACAAGCGCATCCCGATAAAATACAAGATGTGATGGATAGTGTAAGCGATGTTAGCCCCGAAGCCATGGTGCAGTTTGTAATGGCAATGCGCAATCGTAGCGCCCATACTCATATGCTTACGCAACAACACATTCCTATTTGGATGATTGTAGGTGAGGAAGACATTGCTGTACCTTTTGAAGATTCCATGCAACAAACTCAACTTTTACCGCCCAATCATGTTATAGTATTAAAGCAAGTGAGCCATATGGGAATGTTGGAAGCAACAGAACAAGTAAACAATGCATTGCTTGGATTTATACAAGCAGCAGAAAACAAATAATCAACTTAACGAGCAAATATTTAAACCATAAACTATTAAACACATAAAGATGCCAAAGACTATTTTAATTACAGGAGCGAGTTCGGGATTTGGAAAAGCGATTGCTGAAAAATTTGCAGCAGGTGGATGGAATTTAATTTTAACTGCACGTAGAAAAGAAAAATTAGAAGCAGTAGCTGCAGACTTAGAAAAACAATTTGGCATTAAAACACTTTGCTTGGTTTTTGACATTCAAAACAAAGCCGAAGTATTTGAAAACTTAGGAAAGTTGCCAAGTGAATGGCAGGCAGTTGATTTATTAGTAAACAATGCAGGATTGGCTTTAGGTCGTGATTCTTTTTTTGACGCAAATTTAGAAGACTGGGAAACGATGATTGACACCAATGTAAAAGGATTGTTGTATGCATCCAAAGCAGTACTGCCGTATTTAATAAAACAAGAAGGGCATATCATTAATATCGGAAGTACAGCAGGTAAAGAAGTATATAAAGACGGCAATGTATACTGTGCAACCAAACATGCTGTAGACGCAATTACTAAAGCACAAAGAATTGATTTATTACCATATCATATTAAAGTAACTGCCATTCATCCGGGTGCAGTAGAAACCGATTTTTCGTTGATTCGTTTTAAGGGAGATGCAGCCAAAGCAGCAGCTGTATATGCTGGTTATACCCCGTTAAAGGCCGAAGATATTGCAGACACTGCTTGGTATGTAGCGAATGTGCCTAAACATGTATGTATCAATGATGTGGTGATGACTTGTGTAGCGCAAGGGAATTCAACTACCATTCATAAGGACTAGAAAGTTACAATACTGAAGTAAAAACATTAAGCACTTTCATTATTTAGATGCACTAAAAGGATCTACTTAATGGGAGTGCTTTTATATGTTCTACACCTATGGTAAAGTCCTTCCAAACTTCTTGCACAATTTGTGCGGCTGGTTTTATTTTATCAATCATAGCACTCACTTGCCCAATTTCCAATTCGCCTTCCTTCATATCTCCTTCAAACATTCCTTTTTTAGCACGACCCTTTCCTAAAAATGCAGCAAGCTCTTCTTTACCCTCTCCTTCACGCTCTAAAGCTAAAATGCTTAATGCAAAATCATTTTTAAGCAAACGAACAGGCGCCAATTGTTTTAATCCTAATTGCGTGTCGCCCTCACCCGCCTCCAATATGGCTTGTTTAAAATGAATATGTGCACTGGATTCCATACTACAAACAAAACGAGAACCTATTTGCACTGCTTCGGCGCCCAATGCAAATGCCGCTAACATTTGAGCGCCCGTTGCAATACCTCCTGCGGCAATCACAGGAATTTTAACTGCTTTATGTACCAAGGGAACTAGCACCATGGTGGTTGTTTCTTCTCTACCATTATGTCCTCCTGCTTCAAATCCTTCGGCCACCACTGCGTCACATCCAGCCGCTTCGGCCTTCAATGCAAACTGCGCACTACTCACTACATGCACCACTATAATACCTGCTGCTTTTAAAGTGGAAGTCCATGTTTTAGGATTGCCTGCACTTGTAAAAACAATGGGTACTTTTTCTTCAATAATAACATTAATATGTGCTTGCAAATCGGGATACAGCATAGGCAGGTTTACTGCAAATGGTTTGCAGGTAGCTGCTTTTGTTTTTTGAATTTGCTCCCTTAAAATTTCGGGATACATACTGCCAGCCCCTAATATACCTAGCCCGCCTGCATTGCTTACTGCACTTGCCAATTCCCAACCACTGGCCCAAACCATACCGGCTTGAATAATGGGTAAGTCAATTTTAAAAAGTTGCGTGATTCGATTTTCAAATGACATAAAAAAGTTTAAGCAATGAAAAAATCAACAAATGCATTATCCGAAATCAATTTCGGTATTGTCTCCAATATTTAAGGTACGACTTAATCCTTTAACAGCTGCATCACTACCAATTAATGAATTATCCAACACCACTTCATCCAATGAAGTATACGTACCAATAATAGTATCCTTTACCACCGAACTTTTAATAGTCGTATTGTTGCCAATGGTCACATGTGGGCCAATAATAGAATTTTCAATTACACAACCATCCGCAATACTCACAGGAGGAATGATAATGGTATTCACATACAGTTCGGGATTCACCGTTAAGCCACCCGTCTTTTTTAACAACACTGCATTGGCTTCTAGTAAGGATTCTTTCTTACCACAATCATACCAATTCTTTACTTTAAAGGAATTGAACTGCACTCCTTTTTTAATCATGCATTCCAAGGCGTCAGTTAAATTGTATTCACCGTGTGATTTAATATTCTCATTTACCAATTGAGTAAAACAATCAAATAAAATTGTTGACTCTTTAATTTTATACAAACCTACCAAGGCATTATTACTTTTCGGGATAGAAGGTTTTTCCACTGCATGAACCACTTTACCTTCTTCGTCCATTTCCACCACACCAAATTGTCTTGGGTCGTCTACTTTTTTAATACCCAACATACTAGTAGGACTCGCAATTACTTCTCTAATATCAAACTCACAAATCGTATCACCTAAGGCAATAAAAACCTCGTCATTGCCAACAATCTCTTTGGTTAACTGAATCGCATGAGCAGTTCCTTGACGATCGTTTTGGTAAACAAAATGCGTGTTTAAATTCGGGTAGGTTTGCTCCACATAATCTTGAATCTTTTCGCCTAAATATCCTACAATGAAAATATACTCGTTAATCCCAACCTCCTTTAACTGATCTACAATAAAACTTAAAATGGTTTTACCAGCAATCGGAATTAAAGCCTTTGGTTGTGTATAGGTATGTGGTCGTAATTTAGTACCTGCGCCTGCGACCGGAATAATAGCCTTCATTTTTATCCTTTTTGGGGAGGGTAAAAATAGCAAATAACTGTTAGTAATGGGTCAATTTTCATCATTTTTGGGCCATTTTTAAAAGAAACAGGCCGTTTTTACTCATTTAAGGCCGATTACATTGTAAATGTGGATATTAGACCCCTACTTGTTGAAAGAAAGCTTTGTGTAGGCCTAAGAATGGATTATTTTTGCCAAATATTTCAATAAATAACTACATCTTATTCTATAAAATATCCAACTATGCAAAGAGATACCCTTGTTTTTGACATCATTAATCAAGAATTACAACGCCAACGTCGTGGCATTGAATTAATCGCTTCAGAAAATTTTACAAGCTTACAAGTTATGCAAGCAATGGGCGGCGTTATGACTAATAAATATGCCGAAGGTTATCCTGGTAAAAGATATTATGGTGGATGTGAAATTGTAGATAAAACAGAAACACTAGCAATTGATCGTTTAAAGGAAGTGTTTGGTATTGAATATGCCAATGTACAACCTCATAGTGGTGCGCAAGCCAACGCTGCAGTGATGTTAGCGATATTACAACCAGGTGACGCAATCCTTGGATTGGACTTAAGCATGGGTGGACACTTAACACACGGAAGTGCGGTTAACTTTTCAGGAAAAACTTACAAGCCACATTTTTATGGAGTAGTAAAAGAAACAGGATTGATTGACTACGATATGTTAGAAAGTCAAGCAAGAACACATAAACCAAAATTAATTATTTGTGGAGCGAGTGCTTATAGCCGTGATATTGATTATGCACGTATTAGAAAAGTAGCTGACGAAGTAGGCGCTTTTGTATTGGCTGATATTGCACACCCAGCAGGATTAATTGCAAAAGGATTATTAAGTTCTCCATTTAACCATTGTCATTTTGTAACTTCTACTACCCACAAAACATTGCGTGGACCTCGTGGTGGTGTGATTATGATGGCTAAAGATGGAGAGAACACATTAGGTTTAAAAGACGTAAAAGGAAATTTAAGATTGTGGTCAAATGTAATTGACATGGCTGTTTTCCCTGGTACACAAGGTGGACCATTGGAACATGTGATTGCAGCAAAAGCAATTGCGTTTGGTGAGATTCTATCTGATGATTTTACTACTTATGCAAAGCAAGTACAAAAAAATGCACAAGCAATGGCAGCAGCATTTGTAGCAAAAGGATATGAAATTATCAGCGGCGGAACCGACAACCATTTAATGTTAATTGACTTACGTAATAAAAATATTAGTGGTAAAAAAGCAGAACAAGTATTAGGTCATGCCGATATTACTGCCAATAAAAATATGGTGCCTTACGACGATAAGTCGGCTTTTGTAACTTCGGGTATTCGTTTTGGAGTAGCAGCCATTACAACGCGCGGTATGAACGAAAGTCATATCCCATTTGTGGTAGATTCAATCGACAAAGTATTAATGAATGCCGACAATGAAACCATCTTAGCCGAAACTAAGAAAGACGTAAATAAATTCATGGAGCAATTTGTATTGTATCCTGAATTAGGCTAATAGAACGAAGCTAATCCCCAATATAATAGCCCTTCCCTTAAAACGGAGGGGCTTTTTTTGACATAGTTGAATTCAAAAATGAACTAACTTTAGGGTATGATACAAAGACTACAAACCATTTGGTTATTATTAGCAAGTGCAGCCGCTTTTTCGGCATTGCGTTTCCCTTTTTATTATACGCCTACTCCATTTGCATTAGAAATTAATGGAAGTGCACAATACAGCACCTTAATTTCCTTAGCATTCAGTGCCTGCCTTAGCTTTATTACCATCTTTTTATATGGCAACCGTATGTTGCAATTAAAAGTGGTGATTGTAAACTTTTTATTATCTGCCCTTATTGGTTTCTTTATTTATAAAGTAGTAGTAGCCAACCCAGGCGGAGGTTTTACTTTGCCTTCCATTGCATTATTCTTACTACCTGTATTGCAAATTTTAGCGATGGTTAAAATTTACAAAGATGAAAAATTGGTAAAGAGTGCAGATAGGTTGAGATAAGGTTTTACAAACTATTCGACCAAGCGATTACTTTTCCGAACTTGCCCCACTGCTCCAATCCCTTCTTAAGATCGGCACCTATTTGTGTACGTTTTACCACTTTAGCTTTTCCTTGAATAGGCGCAGGTATTTCAGGAGTGACTAATTCTAATTTAGTAGCATAAATAGTTTCTGATAGTCTTGGAATGGCTAAACCTAGAATCATACCAGGTAACCCATTAAAATTCTCAGGACCACCCTTAACTAATATTTGATCAGTGAAGAATGCAACAACCACTACAGAATCACAAATTTTAGTAACTGCTTTTTTACATTCAAAACCAGCAATATCTCTTAACTCACCCGTAATTTTCCAATTAAATTTTGGCAGACTATCTTTTATAAAATATTCGTTTTCAAAAATTGACTTTTTAGATGTAGTACTTATTGTTGCAAAATTTTGAGTAATATAGTCATTGTCTGAAGGCTTAGATCCAAAAACCATGTACTTGTTTTCAGCATTCTCTTTTTCAAGCTTATAATGTGATTGTGTAGCATTAAAGTCCAGGGTAAAATTATCCGTTACAAACTTGGGGAATATTTTTTTTAGCTCTTCTGTCCATGCTGCGTCCATTCCCTCCTCCGATTGCATAGATTCCATTAAAGTATACTGTGCTATTTTTCGCTCAAACGTAATTTTTCCGCTTGATATAAAAGTAGTTTGGGCTTCTGTAGTAAAAGCCATTAAAACAAAAAGAAAAAGGTATATATATTTCATTGTAATAAATTATTAAGTGATGTTAGAAGCCCATATTGCTTGGCTTACCATTTTTACTGAAATTGTAAATTAGACTAAACATAAAGTAACGTTTTACCCCATTGTTACTTGTTTCAGAAATAAAGTTACTTGTAATGCTTCTTTGGATATTGGTATTTTGATTAAGCAAATCAAATACAAACAATTTCAACTCCCAACTATCCGACTTGCCCAATACTTTTCTTATTGAAGGGCTAATGATGTAAATATCTTTTTGACCTGGGAATACCGCCGACTTTTGATAAATATTGGCTTCGATATTCATGTCGAAATAAGTTTTAATTTTTTTAAACTTTAACTGCGGATTACCATTAATTGAATAACTCCAATAATTCGTGGAAGTACCAGGGCGAATACTTGATACAGTTGTATTATTACTTGCATTGAAGTTTAAGTAAAAATTATACCATTTCTCGCCCCAAAAGGAAAGATTAGCATTATAACCAATGCTTGTATTATCATTTACATTTCGAATGCCATTTACTTTATTCACATACCTACTAAAATTACTATTCAAACCCAGCCCAAATTGCAAGCCTTTATAAATATCCATGCCATAATACAAGTTGCCGTTGTAATAATAATTGCCTTGCACGTTAATATATTGATTTGTTCTTCGTCCCAAGGCATCTACTACGCTGCTATTACTAATCGCATTGTCTGTAGTCGCATATTCAGCTCTGAAAAATAGATACCTGCTTTTCAATACTTTAAAATCACTCCCATTCATACTTACACGATTGGTAAATCCCTGACGCAGTGATGCATTACCAATATTAACATTCAAAGGGTCGCTATTATCAATGATTGGTTGAATTTGCAATAAACTTGGATTAATTGTTCTACCAGAATAGTCAAACTGAAGTCTCCTCTGTTGCTTTGGATTGTAATTGAATGTAAAAGACGGGATGAAATTATTGTATGC
>CANGIZ010000040.1 GCA_947454025.1 Bacteroidota bacterium
AAGCAAATGATTTTGAAGGACAATTCGAATTCCGTCCATTGGAACCAGGATTCGGTTTGACTTTAGGTAATGCTTTGAGAAGAGTTTTATTAAGCTCTTTGGAAGGTTTTGCAATTGTGGGTATCAAGATTGAAGGTGTAGATCATGAGTTTGCAACAATCAAAGGAATTACAGAAGACGTTACTGAAATGATTTTAAACTTAAAGCAAGTTCGTTTTAAGCGTAAGGCTGATCAAGATGTTAGTTCTGAAAAATTAACTTTATCTATTAAAGGTAGCAGCGAATTTAACGCTGGTCATTTAGGTGAAGCATCTCAACAGTTTCAAGTAATGAACCCAGAGTTGGTTATTTGTACAATGGATCCTTCGGCTAAATTAGATATCGAAATCACTATCCAAAAAGGTCGTGGTTATATCCCTGCTGAAGAGAACAAATTAAAAGATATGCCTTTTGGTTATATCGCTATCGATTCTATTCACACTCCAATTAAGAACGTTAAGTACTTAATGGAAAACTATCGTGTGGAGCAAAGAACAGACTACGAAAAATTAATTTTAGACGTAGCTACTGATGGAACAATTCATCCTGAAGATGCTGTTAAGCAAGCTTCAAGAATCTTGATCCAACACTTAATGATCATCACAGACGAGAATATCACTTTTGATAATAAAGAAGATAAGAAAGAAGATGTGGTGGATGAGCAAGTATTGCAATTGAGAAAAGTATTGAAAACTCCATTAGAAGATTTAGATCTTTCTGTGCGTGCGTTCAACTGCTTGAAAGCTGCTAAAATTAACAGCTTGAGCGAATTGGTACAATACGAGCAAGAGGACTTAATGAAGTTCAGAAACTTTGGTCAAAAATCTTTATCTGAAATCGAACAAGTTTTAATCGAAAGAGGATTAAGCTTTGGTATGGATTTAGGTAAATTAGGATTAGACAAATTAGATTTACAATAGTCCATCAGGATACAGTAAATCACTATTTATAAACCGAGCTTCGGCTCACACCTTACAATTCCTGACACGGTGTAAGGACAAAAATTAAAAGTCATGCGTCACGGAGACAAAATCAACAACTTAGGTCGTAAAAAGGCACACAGAGAAGCCTTGTTAAGTAACTTAGCTATTCAGTTAATTACCCACAAGCGTATCGTAACTACTTTAGCAAAAGCTAAAGCGTTAAGAACTTATGTTGAGCCATTAGTTACTAAAACTAAAAAAACGGCATCTAAAGAAGAAATCATGCACAACCACAGAGTGGTGTTCAGTTATTTAAATGACAAAGCTGCTGTTAAAGAATTATTTACAGTAGTAGCGCCTAAAATTGCTGCTCGTCCAGGTGGATATACTCGTATCATCAAATTAGGTATTCGTCCAGGTGACAACGCCGAAAAAGCGATGATCGAATTAGTAGACTTCAACGAAATTTACGGTAATTCAATTGCAACTGCAGCTGAACCAGCTAAGAAAACACGTAGAAGTAAAGCGACTGCTGCTCCTAAGAAGGCTGCAGAAGCTACCGAAGCTCCAGCAGCTGAGGAGGCAACTGATTCTACACCAGAAGCAGCTGCTGAATAATGCAAAACGTTATTTAACATATAAGGCAAGACTTTGGTCTTGCCTTTTTTTTGCCTAAATTTGCAACATATAAAACAAAACCCTATAATAGCATAACCCAATGACCGCACAACCCGCAATCTTAGTTTTAGCCGATGGTAATGTATTTCACGGACACGCATTTGGCAAGATAGGCACCACAACTGGTGAGATTTGTTTTAATACAGGTATGACGGGGTATCAGGAAGTATTCACCGATCCTAGTTATACTGGGCAAGTGATTATCATGAACAATGTGCATATTGGAAACTATGGTGTAAAGGATACGGATGTTGAAAGCAAGTCGGTTAAAATACATGGATTAATAGGAAGAAACTTAGAAGAAAAATATTCACGTGCATTGGCTGACGGCAATTTGAATGATTATTTGATTGCGAATAATATTGTTTCCATTGAAGGATTAGATACGAGAGCGTTGGTTGCACATGTAAGAACAAGTGGCGCTATGAACTGTATTATTTCTTCAGACAATTTAGATGTGGATGCATTAAAAAAACAATTGTCTGCAGTCCCAAGCATGGATGGATTAGAATTGGCAAGCACAGTGAGTACGAAAGAAATTTATGAATTAGGTGATGTAAATTCTCCAATTAAAGTTTCAGTACTTGATTTTGGAGTAAAGCATAATATTTTACAGTGTTTAGTGGATAGAGGTGTGCATGTAAGAGTACATCCTGCAAAAACTGATTTCGCTACTTTAAAAGCGTTTAATCCAACTGGATATTTTTTATCGAATGGTCCTGGTGATCCAGCTCCAATGGATTATGCAGTAGCAACCATTAAGCAAATTTTAGCTGAGAAAAAACCTTTGTTTGGAATTTGTTTAGGACACCAATTATTAGCAAGAGCAAATGATATTCCTACATTCAAAATGCACCATGGACATAGAGGACTAAATCATCCTGTTAAGAATTTAATTTCTGGACGTTCTGAAATCACTACACAAAACCATGGATTTGGTGTAGACCCTGATGCAGTAAGAAAGCATGACAACGTGATTGTTTCTCATGTGAATTTGAATGATGATTCAATCGAAGGAATTAAATTAAAAGACCGTCCTGCTTTTAGTGTACAATACCATCCTGAAGCTACTCCAGGCCCTCACGATAGCAGGTATTTATTTGATGATTTTGTATCTTTAATGAAGTCTAATTAATTTAGCTATCATTAAGTAATGAATCCATTATTAGTAAGTATTAAACTATAATCCATGCCAAATATTACCATCATCAACGGACCTAATTTAAATTTATTAGGAAAACGTGAGCCAGGTGTTTATGGCAATGAAAGTTTCGAAGATTTTTTAGTGCAATTAAAGCAAGATTTTCCTAAAGTCAATTTCACTTATTTTCAATCTAACATTGAAGGGGAGTTGGTGGATGCAATTCAAAAATATGGTTTTGATCAGGATGGCATTATTATTAATCCTGCAGCTTATACGCACACTTCAGTAGCTATTGGCGATGCAATTGCTTCTATAAAAGTGCCGGTGATTGAAGTGCATATCAGCAATGTACATGCAAGAGAAGACTTCAGAAAAATTTCACATGTTTCAGCAAAAGCAGTAGGAGCCATTGTGGGACTCGGTTTAAAAGGATACAAGCTCGCAACCGAATGGTTTATTAGCAACACTAAATAATCAACAAGAGCGTAATATGTTTACGCATCTTTTGTATACGCCTCCTAAATTGTTTTACTATGTCAACAACAGCTACATCCTATTCGAAAAAAATGTGCTGGCTTATTGGTTTGACAATCCTAGTTAAAATCTGTTTATCTTTTTTCTTAGAATTAGGCAACGACGAAGTGTACTATTATACTTATGCTTTACAGCCCGACTGGAATCATTTTGATCATCCAGGAATGGTAGGTTGGATGATGCGTTTAACGAGTTTGAATTTAAATTGGGTGAACACCTTATCCATGCGATTGGGAAGTATATTTTGTGCAGCAGGGGCGAGTTGGGTACTATTCCGAACTGGAACTTTATTAAAAGATGAAAGCGCTGGATATATTGCAGCATGGATATATACTCTTTCTATATATACTTCGATTATAGCAGGTTTGTTTGTATTACCTGATAGTCCTCAATTACTTTTCTTTACACTTAGTATTTATTGGATGGTAAAATATGTAGTAGCTCCTCAAAGTTTTACTACAAAGGATTGGATTTTATTAGGGTTGTTTATAGGATTGGCAACATTAAGTAAAGTACATGGTCTTTATTTATGGATTGGATTTGGCGCGTATATTTTGTTTCATCATACAAAGACATTAAAAAATAGGAATCTCTATTTGGCCATTCTCATAACAATAGTGTGCATTCTTCCCATTTTATATTGGAATATTCAAAATGATTTTATTACCTATCGATACCACTCCAAAAGAGTGATGCATACCGGTTTATTAGTAGATAGTTTTATACAACAAATTATTGGCGAGCTGCTTTACCAAAATCCGCTTGTATATATTGCAGTGCTTGTTTCCTTATTAAATAGGAAGCGATTGAAAACTGCATTTCAAAATGCAGCACTTCCTTTATTGTTATGGCTTAGTTTGCCATTGATATTTACTTTTTGGGGACTGTCATTATTCAATCCTACTTTACCACATTGGACAGGACCAGGTTTTATTGCTTTGTTTTTAATAGCCGGCGTTTATTGGAGCGGAAGGAGTAATCGTAAATTAAAAGATGCAGACCCTAATAAAGCTGCTAACATACCTTTAATTATAAAATGGGCAGGAGGACTATTAGGAGTCTTAATAATAGGCTTTTTATTGCTTGTGTATGTTTTTCCTAAGCAACTAGGTTCCGATAAATTAAGCAATCTTGGAGAGTATAATCCAATTAATGATGTCACCGGCTGGAATGACTTTTCAGTTGCTTTTGAAAATATCGTAATAAAGAACAAGCAATCAGGCGAAATGAAAGGGAGTACGCCTATCATCGTTAATAAATGGTTCCCCGCAGGGCATATTTTGTTTTATACTGCTAGGCCTTTACAAATGTCTGTTTTTGCAATTGGTGCCCTTGAAGATGTTCATAAATTTGCTTGGTTAAATGATAGGTTAGCACAACAAAATAAAGGGCTAAAAATAGGGGATGATGCATATTGCATAGTGCCTTCTAATTTGCCATCAGACCCATTATTGCTTTATGGGAATTATTTTGATAAAATTGAAAAGCCAGATACCATTCCGGTAGTTTCAAAAGGGGTATTGTTAAGAAATTTCTATGTATTTCGATTAAAGAAATGCCTGGCTATTCCACCAAGTATTTTGCCCAATAAGTTTACCAAGTAAATTCATCAAAATCCTTTCGATAGGAGATGCTTACCCCTTGACGATTTCTTTTCCCTAATGCGCTTCCATTGATGTCCAAACTATTTCGATTAAATATAATCGCTCTTAATTTTCTATCTCTAGTTAAGATAAATTCAATGTTTACATCAGGTAGCCATTGCAAGTCGCTGTTTTGAAGGGTGCTGGTATTGCGTACATTAAAATCTAAGTCCCCGCCTAGATTCACGATAATTTTTTCGTTTAAGAAACTACGGCCTAATTTTAAATTCACTCTTGTACGGTCAATTTTATTCGCATTAATTGCGATTCCACCACCTGTTGGATCTAATAAATTACCACTGTTATAAACCGAAGAACCAATATCAAAACGCAAACTCTTATCACCTGTAGCTTTGTTCAATAAATTACTAATGGACTTATTGATTTCCTTGGTTAGTAATTGGGAAATGGTATTAATACCAATGGCAGTAACTGTATAAGCATTATTGTTATTGGTATTGCTAAAGCTAACAGGAGCAAATGAATTAAATACAATTAAGAAAGAAACCTGTTTTAATATTTCATTATCATCCCTTTCCAATCTTGATATAAATTGTGAAAATTCATTGTCGGAACTAATTGGATTTCCTTGTGGGAATGCTAATGAGAATTTAATATCCGGTTGTGATAATTTATTTCTTAATGCAGCAATTACATACACACTTCCACGATAACTTTTTACTGCATTGCTAAAGTTGCCCGAGCCCACTAGTTCATTTAAACTTACTCTTTCGGCAGTATACCTCGCATCCATATGAATATTGGCTTCGTTCGGGTTGCCTGTCCATTCAATATAGTTGCCCGCCTCAGGGATTAATTCAAATGGTTTTTTAATAAAGGATTGAAAATTAAAATCATATTTTCCTGACTCAATATTGTATTTGCCTCTAATAGTTAGTGGCTCAATATTTCCAGCTCTAATTTTAATACGACCATTACCTACGGCCTTAATAACATCTCCAGTTAATTCATCCATGATCACATCAATCTGTGTTTTGTTATTAGCTGTAACTTCTAAATCAACAACAAGATTATAGGCGGGCACATCGGCGCTTTTAATAGCTGTTTTACCATATTTCTTAAATACGATAAAATCGGATTTGCCACTTTCCTTACTCGTTGTGTTTGGTAGGTAAATATGGGAACTATCATTTACATCGGCGGTAATGGACATTTTTATATTTTCTTCGGGACCCTTAATGGTCATAGAAGCTTTACCAACTGCTTGACCATAAAAGTTGGAGTTGTCTAATAGATCTGTATGAATAAGTTCAATTTTGGAACTACTCATTTCCATATCGTATTCTAAATGCTGAAAACCTTGATTCAGTATTTTGCCTTTAAAATTTGCTTTACGATTAAACCTGTCACTCACTTGGACGGATCCAAAATCAATACCTTCCTTGGTGAATTGAATGAGTGCGCCACTGTCAATTTGGTATTTAACCTTGGTATAGTCAACTACAAAAGAAGCATTTTCCAAACTAGCTGCACCCAATAAATAGGGGTGCTCGATTCGGCCTCCAAAATGAATGGAGCCATTTGCTCTGCCATCTAAATTTGTTAATACGCCTCCAATAAATTGTTGCACTAAACTGAATTTAGAATGATTCAGATACAATGTAGCATCTAATGGGTTTGCACTATCGTTTATATTATAGGCACCAATTGCAGATAAATTATATTCTGTATTAGGGCAGTTCAAATTAAAAGGTACCAATCCTTTAGAATGGATATAAGAAGTGGTTAACTGTGCATTTCCTATGGAATCTTTGTTAAATGCAAATTGTGATAATTGCAAACCAGCACTCATCTCAAAATCCTGTAATACATTCTTTAGACGTAGTTTACCATTCGTAATGCCTTCTAGTTTAGGGTAGCTAAAAAAGAGTTTAGTGATATCACCAAGGATCACATTTTTTAATTCTAACTGAAGTGTGTTTTTTTCATTCGGGGCGTTGCTAAATATGAACTCTTGCAGGCCTTGTGTAAATTTGAAATTGTTGGCACTTGTATTACTTTCTCGAATGCTTACAAGCCCTTGATTCTCGATATCCCATTTTTTATGGTTTAATAAAAAGTAGGAGGGAAGCCATTTTACAGCAATGCCATCCTGATAGGTGTGCACTATACTGTTTAAGTTTACTTGCTCTAATGCAGAAGCACTGGTTGCAGTAAGGGCTAGTTCCGAGATATCATTACTTGTATTGATACGCAAAACAGGTTTGATAAAACTAAAGCTATCTGTTAAGTTAAAATTTGCTGCTATAATATTTAGATGCAGTGAATCTATATCGCCATTGCCTTCGATTGCGCCATTCTTGATTGCATAGTCGGCCCAATTGTATTTGAAACTTGCAAATGGTATATTTGATTTTATCTCAATATGCTTTTTGTCGGTATTTAGAGCACCCGTTAAATTAAAATTATTAAAGCCTGTAATGTCTTTATTAAACAGACGGATATAAGGTTCAAAATAATTGGTCTTGATGCTTAATGCAAATTCTTGGTTAGCTGGCGTGTTTTTAGGTGCAGGAATATAAGTTGGTAAATAACGTTGCATAAAATACTGCACACTTGCTGGTAAATGCAGGATATTAAACTTGCCCTTAATGGAAGCTTGAATATCATCGCTGGCTAGTTGAATGTTTTTTATACCATTTAAGGTAGAAGATTGTAGCGTAAGTGAATCAAAATTAACTAAAGCAGCAGTGCCTTTTAATTTACCATTAAAAAATTTCGCATAACCAGTGAAATCGTCAATATTATTTCCAGCAAAATTAATGTCCAATAACCCGGTTAATTGAATTGCATTATTGGAGATATGTAATTGCTGCAAGTTGGCATTTAATAAATCACCAACTGCATTAATATGCGGTGCTTTGTTTTTTAAATCCAATTCAATATTGCTTATAAAATTGATATTCGGATCTTTAATGCGTAAGGTTCCATTAAATGATCCTTTTTGCAACAATCCGTTGGTATTAATATTAGTATAGGTATACTTATTAAATTCAATCGAATCAATATTCCCTTCAATATTCGTTTTTATCTTATCTAATTTAAATGAAGATCCTGCCACTTTTCCTTTGAAATTTAGCAAACCCAATGACTCAATCTGAAAGAGTTTACCTGCATTAAAATGATAGGTATTTAACAAGCCTTCATAGCTAGGTTCTCCTGTTTCAGGGAAACGTAAACGGATTTCAGTTTCGGCCAAACCCATTTTAGTACCAATGGTTCCCTTCGTAACAAAGTCGTATAAAGTACCATTAAAATCTCCTTTAAAGCGAAGTTCTCCAAGCGCATCAAATGGAAATTCTTTAATGTTTTGTAAATCACTTATCCAAGCACTTAAGTCTTTGTAATTGGTTTTTGCATTCACACCTGAAAAGGCAATTTGCGTATTACGCATATCTGGAATGCCTTTCATGGAGAAAGCTCCAGTTACAAATGAATTATTGTATTGAGCAGTTAAATCCTTGGTTTCAAATTGATCAACGCTTCCGGTAAAGTGACAACTAATATTTGCCTTTTGATGAAGATTACTCAATTGAGGTGCAAAATAGGCGATATCATCCGTTGAAACGTTCGCGTTCACCAAGTGTGACTTCATAATAACTTTATAGTTGTAGTTATTGAAGTCATCCACAAAATGGGTGTATTGCATGGCATAATAATTGCCTATCACACTATTATTAGTCTTTAATAATAATTTATCAAACTCCATAATTTGTGGAGTCAATCTAAATGCAGCCGTTAATTTTTTAATTTCAAATCCCGAACGCTCTTTAACTTGAAGGGATTGTATTTTTGCTTTAATTGTATCTTCAATAAAATGCACATTTTTGATAGTTGCATTCATATCACGCATACGGATATGTTCTCCGTCAAAATAATTGGCTGGTTTTTTAAATTCGTATTCGATCCACATGCCTCCTTTAATAACTTGTACTTCATTGACTGTTAAATCTAAATGAGTAGGATTAAAGTAAAGTTCTTTTTGGTTGGACGATTTTGCTGTCTGCTTCGCCTGCGTAATTTTTATTTTATTGCTTAAAGGCTTTAAACCTTTACTGGCCTGTATTAAATAGAAAGGTTTATTAGCAATGATTTGATCAATATTAATTTGTTGTTTTTGGAAAGATTTTACATTGATTAAAATATTGTCCGCATTTAACTCCATTTTTTGCCCTATCCATTTGTCATCTTGAATAAAATGAATATGGGAGATGTCGAGTTTTTTTAGGTCGAACTTACTGGATTTTTTCGAATTAGAGTCGGTTGCAAAATAATCAGCTATGAATTGGTAGTTCCATTTTTCCGTACTCCTATTTAAATAAACAGTGGCATGATCAAGTCCAATGTATTTTATAATAGGAGCTGCTGATGAAAATACTAGATCACTAATTCTGAGCTTAAATGAATGCGCGTATAATAGGGTGTCTTTGTGTTGGTCTTTCACTAACACATTTTCCATATCCAATTTGTCAAATAATGAAAAGCTTACTTTTCCCACTTTTACTTCAGTACCTAGTGAATGCGATAAACGTCCAGCCATCACTTGCACCAACTTGTTTTGTATTGCAGGAACAAGCAATAGGAGATAGCAAAATAGCAGTAAGCCAACTATGCTAGCAAGTATAATGCGCAGGAGAAAAAGCTTCTTATTTAACAAGAAAATGATTTTTGTAAAAATACAAAAATGCTGCCGCAAATCAATAGGATAATTGTATCAACTTAATAGCCCGCAACACTGTCGTCACCTCGTTTGTCACCAGCTGCTGTGCGTTTTCCGTTAGGCAAAATTTGTACTCCATCCATTCTTCCAAAACGGCCTCTTTTAGTAACGGTGTATCCTTTTTCTTTTAATGCGTTTACAGTAGCTTCTGGAAAATCAGCTTCTACTGCCACAACATCTGGAATCCATTGATGGTGAAATCTTGGACCGTCAACAGCTTCCTTTAAGGTCATTTTATGGTCAATAATATTAACTAAACCTTCATAAACTTGATTCGGTATGGTAGTTCCGCCTGGGCTTCCAATACTGATATAAGGTTTGTTATTTACAGTCACTAATGTAGGCGTCATTGAACTCAACATTCTTTTACCTGGCTGAATTGAATTGGCCTCTCCACCAATGGCACCATACATATTCGGTACGCCTGGTTTCACACTAAAGTCATCCATTTCATTGTTTAATAAAAAGCCAGCACCTGCTACGATGGTTTTATTGCCATAGGTATCATTTAAAGTTGTCGTAATGGCAACCATGTTTCCCTCCCCATCAATTACACTAAAATGAGTTGTTTGCTCGCTTTCATGCACTTGGCCCGCTTGTGTAATTTTACTGCTTCCTGCTACGCCAGGTTGATAATCCTTCATTCTGTCAGCGGCATAAGCGTCACTTATTAAAGTCTTAGTAGGCACTTTCCAATAATCAGGATCTCCCATATGTTCAGCACGGTCGGCATAGGCACGTCTTTGTGCTTCCACCATTAAACTTACGGAAGCCTCTGTATTATATCCCATTTTTTCAATTCCAAATGGTGCAATCATCTTCATCATTTGTGCTATTAAAATACCACCACTTGAAGGAGGCGCGAAGCTGATAATATGATGTCCTTTATAATCAAATTCTAAAGGTTTTCTGAATTTAGGCTTGTAATTTTTAAGATCTTCTTTTGTTATAATGCCTGCACTGTGTTCCATTTCTTTTACAATCATGTCGGCAGTGGCACCTTCGTAAAATCCAGCTAAACCATTTTTTTGTATTCTTTTTAGGGTTGCAGCTAATTCGGGCTGATAAAGGGTATCACCCGCTTTCCATTCTTTTTGTGTAAAGGCACTGGCAGCAGAACTATTCTTTAAAAAATTTGCTTTTTCTGAATTCAATCCCTTTGCTTCTTTCTCCGTAATTACATAACCAAATTCAGCAAATTCAATAGCGGGCTCAATCAAAACAGCTAAAGGCAATTTAGCATAAGTGTGTGTGCTAATCATTCCAGCAACACTACCCGGTATACCTGATGCCGAAGCGCCGTCACGAGATTTTCCTGGAATTACATTTCCTTTTTCGTCCAAATACATATCTCTATTCGCCTTGCTAGGAGCAGCTTCGCGATAATCAATGCCTAAAATTTCACCATTCGCTTTTCTGGCTAACATAAATCCGCCACCACCAATATTTCCAGCACCTGGAAAAACCACTGCTAAACTAAATTGAGTTGCAATAGCTGCGTCAAATGCGTTACCACCTTCCTGCATCATTGCAGCACCTACCATACTCGCCAAAGGATGTGCCGAGGTAACAGCTCCATGATCAAATGCTTTTTCTTTAACGACCTCATATTGATAAGGATTAATTTGAGGGTGTTTTTTTAAGAAATTTTGTGCATGGGCTTGAGTAGATGTGGATATACTCAATATGCTCAACGCAATTATAGAAAGGGTAGTTTTTGAAGTGTTCAATTTCATGGCATTTATTTGTATCTGTAAATTACTTAATTATTTAGTATTCAACAAAATAGGGCTGCCGTTTGTGTAAAACTATCGATATCAATCATTTAATTAAGCTTAAATAGGTGTATTTTTAAGGGCTGTTTTTAAGCAACGCAGCTATTATAATTAAACCCATTCCCTATGAACCGACCATTCATTAAGTTGATCTCTTTTTCGCTTGTATTCATTTTAGTTGTAAATACTGCCATGGCACAAGCTGTACCTAGTCCTGCAAGTTATTTAGGCTATACTGTGGGTACTCGTTTTACTAGACATCATCAAATAGTATCTTATTTTAATACCATTGCACAAGCCAAACCAGACATGGTTAAAATAATGCCTTATGGTAAAACCAACGAAGGCCGTGATTTATTAGTGGCGGCTATTGGGCTTCCAGAGAATATTACAAAATTGGAGCAAATAAGAAAGCACAATAATGGATTCATAGAGGGTTCGGTGAGTGATTTAAACCAGCCTGCCATTGTTTGGTTAAGTTATAATGTGCATGGCAATGAGCCCGCTTCATCTGAGGCTGCGATGTTAACTTTATTTGCTTTGGTTGATCCTGCAAATAGTAAAACAAAAGAGTGGTTAAAAAATACAATTGTAATGATTGACCCATGTATTAACCCCGATGGCCGTGATCGTTATGTGAACTGGTATAATAATGCAGTGGGAATGAATTACAATGCCGACCCTTATGCAAGAGAACATATGGAACCATGGCCTGCTGGAAGAAGTAATCATTACAATTTTGATTTAAATAGAGATTGGGCTTGGCAAACACAAGTGGAAACAAAACAAAGAATTGCTTTGTACCAACAATGGTATCCTCAAGTGCACGTTGATTTTCATGAGCAAGGGTATAATCAACCTTATTATTTTGCACCTGCGGCCGAACCATTACATGATGTGTTAACGCCATGGCAAAAAGATTTTCAAGTGCAAATTGGGAAGAACCATGCCAAATATTTTGATCAAAATAATTGGTTGTTTTTTACGAAAGAGCGTTTTGATTTATTGTATCCATCTTATGGGGATACTTATCCTATGTACAATGGCGCAATAGGGATGACTTATGAGCAAGGAGGTATTAGTGCAGGATTAGGTGTTGTAAATAAAGACGAGGACACGCTAACATTGGTTGCAAGAGCAACACATCATTTTACAACAAGTTTGTCAACCATTGAAATTAGTGCGGCGAATAAGGATAATTTATTAAAAGAGTTTAAAAAGTATTATGACAATAGCCGTGCAGGCAATGCTTCTCCTTATAAGACTTTTGTGATGACCGCAAAAAATGCGAATACTTTGTCGGCATTGGCGTTGTTGTTAAAAAGGAACAATATTCAATATGGTACTATTGCTACAGGATTTAAAGGCTATGATTACAATACTAAAAAGGAAACAAGCTTTGTAAATGAGGGTTATACATTAGCGGTGAATGTGGCTCAAGCACATGGAATTTTAGCACGAGTATTATTAGAACCCATCACGCAAGTAAATGATTCAAATACTTATGATATTACTGCATGGTCATTGCCTTATGTATATGGCGTACATGGTTATGCATCAAAAGAACAGTTGGCTGTTCAACCAGGATTTGAAGTAAAAGCGGCCGCTTCGGCACCAGCACAATATGGCTATTTGATTCCTTATAATTCATTTGCATCATCGAAAGTATTGGCGGCAATTTTAAATAAAAATATTAAAGTAAGATATGCAGAGAAACCATTTTCTGCAGCAGGAAAACAATTTGAGGCTGGAACATTAATTGTTTTAAAAACAAGTAACAATGAAAATTGGGCTGCAGATACCAAAGCTATTTGTGATGCTGCTAATATCGAAGCAATTCCAGTAAGTTCAGGTTGGGCAGAAAAAGGAGGAGATTTTGGATCACCAGATATTAAAAATATTAGCCATGCTCCAAAAGTGGCATTGTTAACTGGCGAAAATGTTTCGGCATTAGCAGCGGGTGAAGTTTGGAATTATTTCGATCAACAATTAAACTATCCAATTACACAGTTAAACTATTCCAATTTTAATAGAATTGATATAGGTAAGTATGATGTGATTATTGCACCCGAAGGTTCTTATAAAGAATTAGCGAGCAAAGCTGTTACTGAAAAATTACAAGCTTTTGTAAGAAAAGGAGGCGTGTTGATTGCCTTTGAAACTGCTGTTCAACAACTTGCAGCAAATACTGATTGGGGTATTAAAATAAAAGAAAATGCAAAAGCAGACAAAGTGGATATAAACCATGTTGCTAAATATGGCGAAGCAGTTACCGATTATTTGCAAAGTTCAATTCCTGGCGCGATATACAAAGTGTACATGGATGACACCCATCCGATTGCTTATGGAACTGGCGGACTTTATTATGATTTAAAACAAGACATGGTTACCTATGAAGCTACCAATGATTATTGGAATGCAGGGGTGATAAAAAAAGACAGCCATGTTGCAGGGTTTGCAGGTGTGAAAGCAAAAGCAGCTTTACAAGAAGGCGTAGTGATTGGTGTGAAAGAAATAGGCGCTGGGAAATTAGTATTCATGGCCGATGATCCTATTTTCAGAAACTTCTGGGAAAATGGAAAATTGATATTAGCGAATGCAGTTTTCTTTAATGGAAAATAAGATAAGTCTAGTAAGGATCTTATATAATGAAGGCTTTATTAAAAATGAATTGAACTCGTAACTATGAGAAAAATTATTGTAATTATTGTCGGATTTTTATTTTGTGAAACAGGCGCTATTGCACAAAAAAATAGTGCTGAAATTGCTGCGCAAATTAAAAGTTTAAAAACGCTTGGTAGTGTGTTATATTTTGCAGCACATCCCGATGACGAGAACAATAGTTTTTTGCCATATTTAACTAAGGAAAGAAATTTTAGAACTGCTTATTTAAGTTTAACAAGAGGTGATGGAGGTCAAAACCTAATTGGTAAAGAGCAAGGTGTTGAATTAGGGATGATCCGTACTCAAGAACTGCTTGCTGCAAGACGCATTGATGGAGCAGAACAGTATTTTTCTACTGCATATGAATTTGGATTTAGTAAATCTTCGGAAGAGGCTTTGCAAATTTGGGATCACGAAAAAGTACTAAGTGATGCTGTGTGGGTCATCAGAAAATTTCAGCCCGATATCATAATTACACGTTTCCCTCGTGATGCAAGAGCAGGTCATGGTCATCACTCGGCTAGTGCGATTATTGCGAATGAAGCGTTTATAGCTGCTGGGGACCCAACAAAATTTCCGGAACAATTTAAATATGGAGTTGGACCTTGGAAGGCCAAGCGTATTTTATGGAACACTTTTAATTTTGGCACGGTTAACACTACTAGCGAAAATCAATTAAAGTTAGAAGTTGGCGGGTACAATCCAGTCATAGGAAAAAGTTATGGCGAGATTGGTGCCGAAGCGCGCACCATGCATAAGAGTCAGGGTGAGGGTAGACCAAGACGCCGCG
The DNA here is from genome assembly GCA_947454025.1 of Bacteroidota bacterium. Lineage (GTDB taxonomy): Bacteria > Bacteroidota > Bacteroidia > Chitinophagales > Chitinophagaceae > Sediminibacterium. The sequence continues at coordinate 14,932 of CANGIZ010000040.1, forward strand.
GCACTAGTTATGAGTACTTTGAATTAACAGGAGGGGAGCCAGCCAAGACCGATATTATGGATGGAGTGAATACTAGTTGGTCTAGACTTGGATATGCAGGTATTGAAAACACGATAGATTCCATTTATGCAGCTTATGATATAATGCATCCAGAAAAGTCAGTACCTGCATTGGTTAAATTAAGGAAGCGAGTTGCGGATATTCCTTTACCAAATGATGAATGGCGCGTTTACAAAATGCAACAACTTCAATCTATCATTCAAGATTGTGCAGGCATTTATATGGAAGCTACTACGCAGCAACAACAAGTAGTGCCTGGAGATAAAGTACAGGTTCAATTATTAGTCAATCAAAGAACATCCTTAGCAACTAATTTAATGCATATTAGTTTTCCGGATCATTCAGATACTTTATTGGAAAAGCCATTATTGCCAAATCAAAATTTTCAATTGGATTTCACGCTTAAGGTTCCGACTAATCAGCCAATTTCTCAACCTTATTGGTTAGTGCATCCTAAAACTGAAGGCATGTTTTTAGTAAAGGATCAAAATATGATTGGCAAAGCCGAAAACGAACCAGCATTTGTGATGTATGTAAATTTAAGGATTGAGAAGGAGTGGTATATATTTCCTTTGCCTATTCAATATAAGTATACCGATCCTACTAAAGGGGATGTGTATCAACCAATCGCTGTAGTGCCTGTTACGCAATTTAAGTATGACAAGGAAGTTAGTTTAATAAAAGACAGTAAACCAATTACTGTAGGTTATCAAAGTATTGAATTGAATAAAGCCAGTAAGCAAAATAGCATTATCGTAAAATCGGAAAAGGACAAATTACCTACTCCTAATGATGCGGTATTCACAAAAACAATTGCGTACGATCATATTCCAACGCTTACTTATTTCCCGACTGCAAGTACAAAAATTATTCCTATCGATGTGAAAAACAATGCCATGCATGTTGGATATTTAGACGGTGCTGGCGATAAATTACCCGAAGCTTTAACCGAACTAGGGGCACATGTAACCTATTTGAAAGAATCGGATCTTAGTTTAGAAACTTTAAAATCATTTGATGCAATTGTAGTGGGGATTCGTGCGTATAATATGTTTGAATACCTAACTGACAAGAACGAAGTACTTAATGCCTATGTACAACAGGGTGGAAATTTAGTAGTACAATATTTAAAAAGCAATCAAGTAGGTATCAAGCCAGTGAAAGTTGGCCCCTATAAGTTTTCAGTTAACTCAAGTAAACGTGTTACACAGGAGAATGTACAAGTTGAATTTAGTTTGCCAACGCATCCTGTTTTAAATACGCCTAATACCATTACGAGTGCTGATTTTGAAAATTGGACACAAGAGCGCAGTACGTATCAATCAGATAATTTCGATACTCATTTTGAAGCACCTTTAACGATGCATGATAAAGGGGAAGCCCCTAGCAATGGAAGTTTATTGATTGCGCCTTATGGTAAAGGGAATATGGTGTATTTGAGTTTGGTGTTGTTCAGACAATTGCCTACAGGAAATTCAGGAGCATATAGGTTATTGGCCAATATCATTTCCTTACCCAAGCATTAGTCAGATTCAATATCGCCAATCCATTTCATCTTGCTGGAAATCAAGTAGGCAATTAAACCTAAGCTAATTACCACTAAACCACTCAACATCATTTTAATGCCTGTTGAGAAAAAGATGGCACCCCAAATAATGATTGCCACAAATAAAGGGATAGGATAGAAAGGCATTTTCCATGGGAAGAAAGATTTGCCTTTTCGTTTAAATAGCAATAAGAGTCCAATTGCTTGACCTATAAATTGGATTAAAATTCGCATGGCTAAAATGCCATCAATCACTTCTTTTAATCGAAACAATAAACTAAATACAAATGCAATACCTCCTAAAACCAATAAGGAGCGATGTGGAAAATGTAATTTAGGGTGCACTGCTGCAAAAAATGGAAAGAAGGATTTGTTTTGCGCAGCGGCAAAAGGAATACGGCTATAACCCAATGTGGCAGCAAATAAGGAAGCAAATGCTACTAGTAATATCAGAATGGTAACAATGCCACCAGCAGTTGGTCCAAATAAGGCTTTAATATAATCACTCACTACGAACTTGCTATTTACAATGGTTTGAAAAGGAAGTACACTTGCCACACTAATATTCATAGCCAAGTATAGTATTGCGATGCCCGTAATGGAAATAAACATGCTTCGTGGAATATTCTTACTTGGATTTTTTATTTCTCCTCCTAAATGACAAACATTATAATAGCCTAAATAGCTATACACGGTTTTAACACTGGCAAAGCCGAGTGCAGCTATAAATCCATGTTGTAAAGTAAAGCCTTCACTTCCCTTTGAAAATAGGCCATCATTCATATGTCGGATAGGTTCCAAAAAATGTCCATGTGCAATGCCACCTCCAATAATCCACAACATGGTGCCTAAAACACCTACCCATAAAAACACCGAGATCTTACCAATAGATTCTATCTTTCTGTATAACAAAGCAATTACTAAAATAACCACGGAGCCACTCACTGCTTTTTCCTGCCAAAAATTTAAATGAAAAAAGTAATTGGCATATTGTGAAAATCCAATGGCTGCAGAGGCAATCACTAAGGGGGCTTGAATCATGGTTTGCCATACAAAAAGGAAACTCATTAATTTACCCCATTTTTTGCCATAGCCTTCTTTTAAAAAGTGGAAGCTACCACCTGCTCTTGGTAATGCAGCACCCAACTGACTCCAAACCATAGCATCTACATAAGACAATACCGCGCCTGCTATCCATGCATATAGAAAATAGGGGCCAGCCATAATTTGCGCAACAACACTTAAAACTACAAATGGGCCAATGCCTACCATATCAATCATGTTGATGGCAGTTGCATGTAAAAGACTTAATTTGCGGTCGAGATTTGGTGTTGTGTTACTCATTGTATATGACAAGATAATAAAATTAGTATAAATATGGACGCGAATTTTACAACAGTGGATTGGGCAAAGGAGGCCACGATTTATGAAGTGAATATTAGGCAATACACTGAAGAAGGAAATTTTAGCGCCTTTCAAAAACATTTACCAAGGTTAAAGGAAATGGGCGTGGATATTTTATGGTTGATGCCCATTACCCCCATTAGCGATAAAGGGATGAAAGGAAGTTTAGGAAGTTATTATGCTTGTAGTAGTTATACCAAAATTAATCCTGAGTTTGGGACCGAAGCTGACTTTCTTAATTTAGTGAACGCCGCTCATGCAATGGGTATGAAAGTAATTATTGACTGGGTAGCCAATCATACGGGATGTAAACATGAATGGATGGATGCACATCCCGACTGGTTTGCACGCAATGCGGCTGGTGAATTTATCGAACGCAATGGTTGGGATGATGTAGTCGATTTAAATTATAGCAATGGTGAAATGCGTAATGCACTCATTGGTGCCATGCAATATTGGGTACGAGATTTTAAGATAGATGGATTTAGATGTGACATGGCGCATTTAGTGCCCTTGGATTTTTGGATTGATGCGCGAAAAGCAGCGGAAACGATTCGTCCTTTGTATTGGTTAGCCGAATGTGAGGAAGTGGAATACCACCGCGTATTTGATACGACTTACGCTTGGGCTTTAATGCATGCTTCTGAAAAACTAGCAAAACATGAAATCGGAATGCATGAAGTTTATAATGTGTTACATAACTATTCACAATATCCACAAGGAGCAACCAAACTATTGTTTACCTCCAATCACGATGAAAATAGTTGGAACGGCACTGAGTATGAAAAATTTGGGGTAGCGGCAAAAGCCTGGGCGGTATTTACACAAACTTGGAAAGGGATTCCTTTAATTTATAGTGGGCAAGAACTACCCAATTTAAAAAGGTTGGCATTCTTTGATAAGGATCAAATAGATTGGACACCACAACCAGCGCTTCATGATTTTTTTAAAACACTATCTAGTTTCCGTAAAACGCATGCTGCTATCACTACTGGGGCTACATTTAATTTGCCAGTAAGTGCCGAAGGCGTTATGGCATATGTCCGATCCGATGCGCAATCCACAATTTTAGTGGTACTTAATTTATCATCGCACCATCACCGCATACATTTGGCGCATGAACAACTAAAAGGAAACTTTAAAAATCTTTTTTCTGGATTTAGTTATCCTTTTAACAACGATGTGCCTTTTGAATTGATGCCGGGTGAGTTTTTTGTGTATGTAAAAGAGTAGTGAGCGTTTTATTTAAGGTCGCTTGGCTTGTTGGTATTCAATAAACTCCATCATCTCTGCCAAACTAAAACTACTCAAATTGTTAGCAGCAGTGAGTCCCGCTTTTTGCGCAACTAATACACCGTATTTGCAATCATCGAATCCTTCAATGGCATGTGCATCGGGGTCGATGGAAATGAGTACATCCATTTCAATGGCTTTTTGAATATATCTCCAATCCATATCTAAACGTCTTGGGTGTGCATTTAACTCCATTACTACATTGTGCTCTGCGCAAGCTTCAATAAGCACTTCATGATTTACTGGGTATCCTTTTCGGCTAAGTAATAAACGGCCAGTAGGGTGGCCTAAAATACTCGTGTATGGATTGCTAATGGCATTTAACAAACGCATCATGGCTTTTTCCTCTGTCATCTTTAAATTGGAATGCACCGAAGCAATGACAATGTCAAAACTCGCTAATACTTCATCGGGGTAATCCAAGCTTCCATCATTTAAAATATCGGATTCAATACTTTTAAAAATCACAAAAGGGGCCAGCTTTTTATTAAGTACATCAATTTCTTTGTGTTGTGCAACAATTCGGTCCGCTTGCAAGCCATTGGCGTAAAATGCCGACTTACTATGGTCGCTAATGATCAAGTATTCAAAACCTTGTGCCTTAGCAGCAACCGCCATTTGTTCAATCGTATGTATACCGTCACTCCAAGTACTATGGGAGTGAATAATACCTTTAATATCAGTTGGTTGAATGGTCTTAGCTAAAGTCTTTGTTGCCGCAAGGCCAATTATTTCAGCATATTCTCTTTGTGGTGTAGGAATATAGTGAATACCTACCTGATCAAATATGGATTGTTCAGTTTTAAAAGGTTCGGTTTTAAATTGAGGGAGTTTTTCCCATGCCAAAATAAATTCCGGGGAGCCAGATAGGGTAAAATCTTTCCAAAAAAAGTTTTCAGGAGTCGCCAAATGCCATCTAATTTCAAAATTATCTTCCCCTTTGCAGCTCAAAAAATCTTCATTTTTTTCCAACTTAAACATTTTCGACTCCAACCAATTCGTCAAATTTATTTCAGAAAGGGTAGTGACAACATCTAAACATTCTAAGGATTCAAGTTGTCTTTTGAATGCACCACTTATAATATGTTGTTCATTCGGAAATTCAGCATCTAAACTTTTTTGCAAACTTGTAGCTAAACTTTCCACTTCCTCGTACAAATAATTTCCTTGATGCTGCAAATAAAAATGTAAGGCATCTTGAATATTTTTTTGCGTCTTCTCTCCAAATCCTTTGTATTTAACTAAGCGATTTTCTTCACAAGCGTATAATAATTCTCCAATACTTTCTATTTCTAATTCCTTCCAAATAGTTACAATTTTTTTAGGACCTAGTCCTTTTATTTTGAGCATCTCTAAAATACCAGGAGGCGTTTTTTGTACATACTCGTCAAGTAATGCTAAATGTTTAGTGGCTATAATTTCTTGTATCTTTTTCCCAATGGCTTCACCTATGCCGCGAATTGCAAATAATTGGCTAGGACTCATATCAGATACGGGTTCCGTAAGTTTATCTAAAGTATAAGCTGCGTTACTATAGGACTTAATTTTAAATTCGTTCTCGCCATGAATGTCCATTAATTTGGCAAGTAATGTAAAGTATTCTTCAATCTCGTAATTGTGCATACGTAAAGATAATAAGGGGAGGGAGTAAGTCAAAATAGTGGGTATAAAAAAAGTCCCGCGAGGGACTTTAAAAATCATTGGAGTTTATTTTAGGTACTTTATTTTTTTATAAAGTACCTAAAATAAAAAGTCCCCGATAAATCGAGGACTCTTTCTTCATTATCCGAGGATAATTATTTCTTTTTAGCGACTTTCTTAGCAGCTTTCTTAGGAGCAGCTTTTTTAGCAGCCTTCTTAGGAGCAGCTTTTTTAGCAGCTTTCTTAGGAGCAGCTTTTTTAGCAGCTTTCTTAGGAGCAGCTTTTTTAGCAGCCTTCTTAGGAGCAGCTTTTTTAGCAGCCTTCTTAGGAGCAGCTTTTTTA
>CANGIZ010000041.1 GCA_947454025.1 Bacteroidota bacterium
AATTAAAATATATTTAAACTTGTGTTGGTATTTGTGTAAAACATCGGGGAAGTCGCGCAACAACTCATGCATTTTGTACAATAAGTCATCAAAGTCCATTGCGCCACTTTTAAAACATCGCGCAGCATAGCTTGCATAAATCTCAGCAATTTGAGGACGATTGCTTCTAGCATCTTCTTGTTTTAAAAAATTGTCCATTGCATATTCTGCAGGACTAACCAAGGCGTTCTTGGCACCAGAAATTCTATTTAATACAATATTGGGCTTATACAATTTATCATCCAAGCCCATATCGTTTATAACTTGTTTTAATACCGACTTAGAATCGTCGGAGTCATAGATGGTAAAGCTTTGCGGGTAGCCCAGCTTAGATCCCTCAGCTCTTAAGATTCTTGCAAATACACTATGGAAAGTACCAATATATAAATTTCGCGCTTCTGTATTGCCTAAGGCTTTCTCAACGCGCTCCTTCATTTCAGCAGCGGCCTTGTTGGTAAAAGTAAGCGCAAGTATATTAAAGGAATCAACACCACTATTCATTAAATGTGCAATGCGCGATGTTAAAACCTTTGTTTTACCACTACCTGCACCGGCTATAATCATTAAAGGGCCGTTCATGTGTAAAACCGCTTCTCTTTGTCTTTCGTTCAATCCGTTTAAATACGCTTGCTGCATGTCGCGAAGATACACAAACAAAAAAACCCCACCCGTTTATTGGGTGAGGTTTTTTATAAAGAAAAAAATCGGCGCCCTCGTTTATGGGGGGCGCCGAAATAATAATAAGAGAAAGTTTTTTGAGTCTTTATATTTTATTAAAGACGAAAAAAACTACTTCTTCTCTAATAATTTAAAGAACTGATCTAATTGAGGTAAGATCACGATTCTTGTACGTCTGTTTTTAGCTCTGTTTTCTGGAGAATTGTTTTCTGCAACAGGAACATATTCAGCTCTACCAGCAGCAGTCATACGCTTAGGATCTAAACCATAAGTTTCTTGTAAAATACGTACCACAGTTGTTGCACGCTTAACAGATAAGTCCCAGTTGTCTTCGATAGCAGTGCCAGAACCAATTAATTGCTTTGAATCGGTATGACCTTCCACCATGAATTCAATTTGAGGTTGAGCAGCTAATACTTTTGCTACCTTGCCTAAAACAGTTTTTGCTTTTGGAGTTACTTCAAAGCTGCCACTCTTAAATAATAATTTGTCAGAGATGTCAACATATACAACACCTTTGTCCACTTTAACATTGATATCGCCGTCATTTAAGTCGCCAATAGCACCTTTTAAGTTCATCACCAAATTCATGTTGATAGAATCTTTACGTGCAATAGAGCTTTGTAAACCTTGAATATAATTGTCTTTAGCACCAATATTGTCTAAAGATTTTTTAATGCTTTCTGCTTGAGCGCCAGTTACTACTGACATGTCTTTTAATTGATTCAAAACAACATTGTTGTTTGCCTTCAAGAAATCAACTTGCTTATTTAAATCGTCGATAGTTGTTTGTAAAGATTTTGATTTGTCAGTTGCTTTATCAGCATCTGATTTGCTTTTTTGTAAAGCATCTTCAGCATCACGGTATTTTCCTTGTAACTCTGCATACGCTCCATTTAATTGAGCAACCTTTGCTTCGCTTTCTTGTAATTTCTTAGGACTTACACAAGAATAAGCACCTATACTTACAATGGCAAGCGCTAAAAAAATTTTACTTTTCATACTGTTTCATTTTTATTTTAATTGAATAAAAGTAGCCAATGGCCTAAACAAAAATACTAATAATAGAATAGCACTGCAAAACAATTGTGTAAAATATATATATACTTTAACCTTCTATATCCTCGGTGATACTGTATTCGGGAACATATCCCTTCATCCCTTTAAAAAAAGCAACTATTTTTTGTTTATCTGCTGATTCTTGCTCAGTTGTGTAAAATGGTTCGGCAAAAACAACTTTTTTGTTGCCAAAATCCAAACCCACCATAATAATAGGAACATGAGCATTTTTTGCTATGTGATAAAACCCTGTTCTAAGTTTTGCAACTTTTTTTCTGGTTCCTTCTGGTGAAAGGGCAATATGAAAGCTTTCCTTACTATTATATAAGTTTACTACCTGATCAACCTGATTTAGGTTTTTTGATCTTTCCACCGGGAAACCACCTAAATGACGTAAAATAACACCAAAAATGCCCCAAAAAAGCTCTTTTTTGCCCAAAAAATGCACAAATTCAATATGAACCTTTTTTCTAATAGCTAGCCCTAGAAAAAAATCTATATAATGGGTATGAGGTGCCACTACTAAAATAGACTTCTTGAGCTCAAAGGGAAAACGACCCTCTACTTTCCACCCTCTAACGGTGAATATCCACCAAGCTAATAAAGATTGCATACCACTAAATTAAGATTTTACTGCCAACAAAAGGCTTGCATTCTCAATTGGATGAACACGGCTTGCTATTTGTTTAATCAAGTTTGGCTTGGGTAATTTGGTGTTGGGTTCGGTGAATTTGGTGTACCATTTGTCGTAATATTTTAACAATGTTTCAAAAGCACCCTTTATGTTATTGTCTTGAATACACTGAATAGTCAATTTGGTTTCTAATCCCCCTAATCTTTTTTGAATCCTTGTTGTAGCATCAATTAAATCACTTTTTTCAAATTGTCCATATTGGGCAACAATAAAATTTAATCTTTCTTCAAATGGAATTTCTAAAAAATAACAAGTGCTATTTCTTAACAAATTAAAAAATACAGATGGCACCATCACAGTACCGATTCTTTGACTTTCGTCTTCGATCCAAATTGTTTTTTGTTGTGTGTTGTGTAATGCAAGGCCAAGTATGTTTTCAAACATTTCTTGTGTGGGCTGCGCTAGCTGACCTAATGCACCAAAGGAGGAACCTTTATGATGAGCAATATCTTCCAAGTCAATAATGGTTTCTCCCATTTCTTTTAAAGCATGTAAGATTTCTGTTTTACCTGAACCCGTATAACCACCTACCACTTTCAAATGATAATCAAAATTAAATTGTGCTAGAATCCAATTGCGATAAGCTTTATAGCCGCCTATTAATTGAGTAACTTTATATCCATATAAGTCTAATAACCAAGCTACTGCTGCACTGCGCATGCCACCTCTCCAACAGTGTACATAAATAGTGGGCTTGTGTTCGTGTAGTTTTTCAAAATCGTATACCCATTTTTCTACTTGTTGTACCATGGGCAACATCTTGTGTCCAAAAAATGGCAAAGCAATTTTAATGGCATCTTCTCTACTTTGTTTTTTATAAGTAGTTCCAACAACGGCCCTTTCTTCGTTATTAAATAGCGGAAGTGAATGTGCACCCGGTATATGAGCATGTTCATATTCGCTAGGACTTCGAACATCAATGATTATTTGATGTGGTGCATTTAAAATAAAATTATCCAAACTAATTTGTTGAACAGCCATATTACAAAGGTAAGGCCTTTAATGTGGCGGCAAGCGCGTCAGTTGAAAATTCGTTGCAATGAGGCCAAGCATATTCAGTGTTGGCGGCCTGTTGCAGGGCTTTCGTTAAATTGAATGTAGATTGATCAAAAGATATGGCCCAGTTTTGATCACTCCAATATTTAGCTAAATACATTTGTTCCGTTTGACCTGGTGTAGGCACCAATATTAATTTTTTATGAAAAGGAATCAATTCCATTAAACTGGTATAACCGCCTCTGCAAATAATATATTTAGCACGTTGAATTTGTTTCGCCAACTCAGATCCTGATAAATGATGGTATAAAGCACTGTTTGGTGTTATTTTATTATACAATTTTTGATTGGGCAATCCAGCGATCATTACAAAGGAAATACCAGCTTCGTTTCCTGCTTTCCAAATTTGATTTTCAAACAAAGTTCTTTGTGGTTCGGGTCCTGAAACAATACCTAAAAATTCAATTTCATTTTTATTGCTTTCATTTGAAATTGTTTCCTTGTTATATAGTCGAGACAAATAGCCCATATACCATAAAGCAATACTAGGCTTATGTTTTGGACGGATTAGTGCTCCTGATAAATTAGAAGCTTCTTCGGTATCAGGAATCCAACAAGCTTTAAAATGTTGTAACCATTTAGATAATATAATTTGATATAAACTACTTGTAAATGTAAACGGAGTTTGTAAATTTAATTGATGCGTAATAAAAACCGAAGGAGTTCTTTTATGAAAAAAACCAAATCGATTGTCTGAAACAATTAAATCAAAATTATATTGTTGTTGAATTTTTTTTAGCCAAAAGTATTCACTAGTAATACGCGCAATTATTTTTGGGACCTGCCATAACAATAAAAAAAACAATAAGCTTTTTCGTTTTGTATAGCGAATACCATAACCCTTTAATTTTAAAAAATGTACACCAGGTAAGGCTTCTTTTAAAATGGCTTCTTGATATCCATCTGTTGCTATATATACTTTATAACCTAGTTCCTGAAACGATAACGCAATGGGGATGCATCTAGTGGCATGCCCTAATCCCCAGTCAAGGGGTGATATACAAACTGTGCGTTGATTCATGAAGCTTGAAAATACTATTTATCTTTTTCAATTGTTAATACGACTCCATTAATACAATACCTTAACCCTGTTGGTGGTGGACCGTCTTCAAAAACATGTCCTAAATGTGCTTTACATTTTCCACATTGTACTTCGGTACGACTCATGCCATGTGAATGGTCGGGTGTATAAATAAGTGCTGCTTTGGTAATGGGTTCAAAAAAACTTGGCCAACCACAACCACTACTAAATTTTGCATTGCTTTTAAAAAGTGCATTGCCACAAGCGGCACAATGATAAGTACCAACTTCCTTGCTCTCTTCAAAAGGACTGGTGAATGGGCGTTCAGTGCCTTTTTCTCGAGCCACATAATATACTTCGGGCGATAATACTTGTTTCCAAATGGCATCGGTTACCACTACGGTATCTTTTTGGTTGGGCTGATAGTAAGGGTTTTGCTTATTTTCCATAGGAGTGTTTTTGGTAGTCTTTGACTTTGAGGTTCCTTGCGCACAGGCCGAAAAGCTTAATAGTGTCAGCAAACAAAGTAGTTTAAACATGGTGATTGATTCTGGTATAAAAATACTAACAAGTATTCGAAACTTTTGTTTAGTTTTTTAAGCGGTGCATGAACAATAATTTAGCCGAGTTCAGTATCTTTGAAGCCAACTCTTTAGCATGTTTAATTTAATCTTATTTGGCCCTCCAGGTAGCGGCAAAGGAACTCAAAGTGAAAACATTATTGCGGCCTATGGCTTGCAGCATCTTTCCACTGGAAATTTATTAAGAAGTGAAATTGCCGACCAAACGCCATTAGGCTTAAAAGCAAAAACATTAATGGATGCAGGACAGTTGGTACCAGATGATGTTGTTATTGGTATGGTAGACAATTTTATGACTGCACATCCTGAAGCGAAAGGATTTTTGTTTGATGGTTTTCCACGTACAACTGCACAATGTATCGCATTAGATGACTTGTTAAAACAAAAGTCAAACGAAATTAATGTTGTGCTAGCTTTAGAAGTAACTGAAGAAGAATTGGTGAAACGATTATTAGGTCGTGGTGCAACATCGGGAAGAAGCGATGATACCAATGAAACGATTATTCGTGCAAGAATTAAAGAGTACCACGACAAAACTACTGCTGTAGCTACGTATTATGCACAGTTTAATAAAGTAGTTTCTATTAAAGGAGAAGGAACCGTAGAAAGCATTTATGCTGATTTGAAAAAAGAAATTGACGCAAGAATATAATTGTAAAATATTTATAGCAACAAAAAGGATCAACAAGCGTTGATCCTTTTTTTATAGATAGATTTTAAAATTAAAATAGCATCTTAAATATTTAAACCTCCGCAAGCACTAATTACTTGTCCTGTTACATAACTACTTAACTCACTTGCTAAAAACAAAGTGGTGTTGGCAATTTCTTCGGCCTTGCCAAATCTTCCCAATGGAATTTTATCTAAGAATGCTTTTCCTGCTTCCCCTTCGTTTAAATAATGTGTCATATCGGTTTCAATAAATCCAGGAGCAATGGCATTACAGCGAATATTGCGACTTCCCACTTCGGCAGCAATGGACTTTGTAAATCCAATAATGCCCGCCTTGCTAGCGGCATAGCTACTTTGACCGGCATTGCCACGAATACCAATAATAGAACTCATATTAATAATGCTACCGCTTCTTGCTTTCATCATGGGGCGAATTACTTGTTTCGTCATGTTAAACACGCTCTTTAAATTTGTCTCCATTACATCATCCCATTGTTCAGGTGTCATGCGCAATAACAAATTATCTTTTGATATACCTGCATTGTTCACACAAATATCAACGGTACCAAAACTAGCAACCACATCGTTTACAAAAGTTTCACATGCAGCAAAATCACCTGCATTGGCTTTATATGCTTTTGCTTTCACACCTAATTTTTCAATTTCAGCAACCAATTGAGCTGCTTTATCGGCACTACTATCGCTAACATAAGTAAATGCAACATGCGCGCCTTGTTCTGCTAATTTTAATGCAATGGCTGCACCAATTCCTCTTGCTGCACCTGTTACAATTGCTACTTTTCCGTCTAATAATTTCATAGTATCATTATTTTAACAAAGATAAATTAATTAAGGGCTTGATGTATACTTTTAATTTCGTCAACATAAATTCTTTCATTGGAAAGTCTCGGCACTTTGTGTTGTCCTCCTAATTTCCCTTTTTGTTTTAACCATTCATGAAAACAACCTTTTTTAACTGCAGTTATTTGTGGTAAACCCAATGCAATATTTTTATGTCGCTTGGCTTCGTAGTCACTATTAAGTGCTTGTAAGTTGGCATCTAATGCAATCGCAAACGCCTGCAAATTTTTAGGATCTTCTTCAAATTCAATTAGCCATTCATGCGCACCCGATGCGTGATCGGACATATAAACAGGTGCTGCTGTATATTCTTTCACACTCACCCCAAACGCAGTACAGGCTTCGCTTATAGCTTTGTCGGTATTGTCGGCAATTACTTCCTCACCAAATGCATTGATAAATTGTTTAAGTCTGCCCGACACTTTAATTCTAAATGGATTCAATTGAGTAAACTGAATAGTATCTCCAACTAAGTATCTCCATAAACCTCCATTGGTACTTATTACAATGGCGTAGTTTTTACCTAATTCTACTTTATTCAAACCAATGGTAAGCGGATTCTCTTTTCCATATTCTTCAATAGGCATAAATTCATAAAATATGCCATGGTTTAAAAACAACAACATCCCTTCTTCATTGATTCGATCCTGTGCAGCAAAAAATCCTTCGCTCGCATTGTATATTTCTAAGTAATTACAATTTGGTCCTATTACTTTTTTAAATTGTTCTTTATACGGCGTAAAGGAAACACCACCGTGAATGTATAATTCAAAGTTGGGCCAAACCTCTTTAATATTTTGTTTGCCAGAAATTTCTAAAATTCTTTTTAACAACACCAAGGTCCAGGTGGGTACGCCCGCAATAGAACTTACATCCTCGTTAATGGTGCTTTGCGCAAGGCTTTCAATTTTTTCTTCCCATTCGTCCATGAGTGCAATAGATAATTCTGGAGTGCGAATTAAACTAGACCAGATAGGAGAATTTTGTAAAAGCACCGCACTTAAATCACCGTATTGAATATCTTCTTTAATAGGATGTACTTGATGACTACCGCCAATTACCAATCCCTTACCCGTTAACAAATCACTGTTGGGTAATGCATGATAATAAATAGTTAATACATCTTTAGAGCCTTGAAAATGATTGTCCTCAATGCTTTCCTTGGTAATAGGAATATACTTGCTTTTGTCGTTCGTAGTACCACTGCTTTTGGCAAACCACTCCACCGGGGTGTTCCATAATACCGATTCCTCACCTGCCATAATTTGATCAATATAGGGTTTAAGGTCCTCGTATTCATGAATGGGAACAGTCTCTTTAAATTTTCGAATATTAAATATTTCTGAAAATTGATGTTTTCGTCCAAACTGTGTGTATTGACCATGAGTAATAAGGTCCTGCAGTACTTCACGCTGTGCCGCAATGGGGTTATTTACCCAATGCTCAATTCGCCAGTAGCGAAGGCGAGCCAGTCTTGACAATGCGGGACTAAAAATCTTCATAGGCGTGTCACAATATACGCCATACACTTAAATAATCTAGCTTTTTTGGCCCATTTCAATGATCCAATCTTTGCGCTTTAATTCAAAGTTGGTACCCAAATACAATCTACGTACTTGTTCGTCTTCGGCGAGTTCTTCGGCCGTTCCGTGTTTGAAAATTTTACCTTCAATCAACAAGTAAGCGCGGTCACATATAGATAGTGTTTCATTCACATTGTGGTCGGTAATTAAAATACCAATGTCTTTTAATTTTAATCTTGCAACCACCGACTGAATATCTTCAACTGCGATAGGATCCACGCCAGCAAAGGGTTCGTCTAATAATATAAATTTAGGATCTACAGCTAATGCACGTGCAATTTCAGTTCTTCTTCGCTCTCCACCACTCAAACTATCACCATTGTTTTTACGCACATGGTGTAAATTAAATTCATCTAAAAGGGATTCTAATTTATGGTCTCTTTCGCCTTTTGTTAATTTGGTCATTTCTAAAACCGCCATAATATTGTCTTCAACCGATAGCTTTCTAAATACACTTGCTTCTTGTGGTAAATAGCCCAATCCCATTTGCGCTCTTTTGTACATCGGGAGCTTCGTGATATCTTCTTCGTTTAAAAATACGCGGCCTTCATCGGGTGCAATCAAACCAACCACCATATAAAAAGTAGTTGTTTTACCTGCACCATTGGGTCCTAACAAACCAACAATCTCACCTTGTTTCACTGAAATGCTCACCTTGTCTACAACGCGTCGGTTCTTGTATTGCTTAATAAGATTATCGGTATGTATCGTAAGTATCACGTTGAATATTTGTACAAAAATAAGGGTAAAAATAGCTTTTGCGACGATCGGTTGCTAATATTAACTATTTTTGCAAACTATCTAATTTGGAAGAGAGAAAAATAAGACTATGCAGGTAATTGAACATTTGGCGCAGGCCAAAGACACATTGGTATCCTTTGAAGTATTGCCCCCATTAAAAGGCCGTACTATTTCTTATATATATGAACATTTGGATCCATTAATGGAATTTAAACCATCCTGGATTAATGTGACCTATCACCGTAGCGAAACGCTAGTGCGCAAGAACGAAGCAGGCGTGGAAGAAAAAGTGGATGTGCGTAAACGTCCAGGTACAGTAGGAATTTGTGCAGCGATTATGAACCATTATAATGTAGATGCTGTACCGCATATTATTTGTGGAGGATTTTCAAAAAGAGAAACCGAGGATGCTTTAATTGACTTGCAATTTTTAGGTATTGATAATGTATTGGTATTAAGAGGAGATGCCGAAAAAGGACAAAAAACTTTTGTACCTGAACCCAATGGAAATCAACAAGCCATTGATTTATTAAAACAAGTAGTGGGTTTAAATAATGGCAATTATTTAGACAAAGAAATTTTAAACGGAAGCAAAACTAATTTTTGCATGGGTGTGGCGGGTTATCCCGAAAAACATTTTGAAGCACCCAGTATGGAATTTGATTTGCAAAGAGCAAAAGAAAAAGTAGACGCAGGTGCACAATATATTATGACACAAATGTTTTTTGACAACAAAAAATATTTTGAATACGTAGACGCATGTAGAAGCATTGGTATTAATGTACCCATTATTCCAGGACTAAAACCTATTACGAATAAAAAGCAGTTGACTATTTTACCTAATATTTTTTATGTAGATATTCCTGCTGATTTAAGAAATGCTATGCTGGCTGCAACTACCGACGAATCTTGTGAACAAGTAGGTACCGAGTGGTTGATACAACAAAGCAAAGAGCTGAAAGCCGCTGGTGTACCGGTTTTACATTACTACACTTTAGGAAAACCAAAAGTGGTTAAGGACGTTGTGGCTGCTGTTTTTTAATGGTAGTTTGTAAAAACTCATTAAACTGTTCAAGACTTAAATTTTTGGCAATGATTTTTTTATCCTTATCCAATAAATAAAAAGTAGGTGTTTTATACACATCATACAATTGTCTAATGGTAGTAGGTTTGCCTTCTCTAATTTCTTTATTTAAATCTTCTTCGGTTTGGTAGCCATTTACCCAACCTTCTAATTGATGATCGGTGATAAATTTTTTCCAAGCAGTTATTTCTTTTGCATTAATATTTACCGACACTACCGTTACATTCATAGCTTTCCAACTTGCTTTATAAATAGAATCTAATTTTGGAATTTCTACTTTACAATGACTACAGGTAGGGTCCCAAAAAGCAATAAATGTATAAGGGGCTTTAATATTATGCAATGCAAAACGCTTGTCTTGCACATCGTTCAAAACCAATATAGGAGCGGGTAATCCCAATTGATTGGCCATTAAACTATAGGCACGATCACGTAGTGATTTTTTGGAGGCTTCATTTAATAAAACAGTATCTCCTTTTGCAAAAAAGTTTTGATAAATATGTAGGAACACTTTATCCTGTCCCATGAACTCGGGACTAATATATTTGTTGGTAAATTTAAAAAGCAAGAAAGGATAAATTTCTTTTCCAGTTTTTGCAACGGTTAACATATACTGCACTTCCTCAATTATAGAATCCGGTTCACGTGAAACATAATTTTTAAAATAGTCATCTAATTTTTTTTCAAAAAATGGAGTTCTCACTAAACGATTGTCATTAAATACAACATTGTCCCAATAGTGGTCTTTAACATATCGGAAGGGATACAGGGAATCCGCTTTGCCATTGACTATGGGAATAGCAGGCGCATCTGGCACTTGCATAGTATTTAATAAAAAAGCCATCATTGAATTGGGATTGCTTTCAATAAATGATTTTCTTTTTTGTTTAATTTCTTTGTCTTTTGCTAAATATAATTCTTTAAAGTTGGCAGAGTCTTTTGCATTTTTTGCTGCTTTAAAGTTTTGTTCAATGCTATTTAATTGTACAAACAAGTCATTAATGTTGTTAGAATAATTTTGAAAAAGCTCGTTTTCTTTGGACCCTGTAATGACAATGTTTTTTAAATTCAACGTGTCGGCAGCAATTGAAAAGTGTTGTTTTTCGTCTACCAAAAAATCAAATAAAATGCTCATTTTTGGAGACACTATAAAATAGATACCAGGCGTTAATTTTTCTTTAGACTGAAATACACCTTCGCTTTTCTCATTTAAAATACAAGAGTCGGCCAACACTTTATTGTTTCCGTAATTGGCACCTATGTATACTTTGGTATTTTGATAAGGTTT
Source organism: Bacteroidota bacterium (assembly GCA_947454025.1). GTDB lineage: Bacteria > Bacteroidota > Bacteroidia > Chitinophagales > Chitinophagaceae > Sediminibacterium. The sequence continues at coordinate 11,358 of CANGIZ010000041.1, forward strand.
AAGGCTAATTTGTATAGCGTGTCCCGGGTTCACATTATTAGGACTAGCTGGTTTTTTGGTTTGTGCAATTAATACCAATGGAAACAACAATAGCGCGCTGAATATCTTTTTCATTTTGTAAAAATATAAATTAAATGAACATGTTAATTTATAGCTGCAATTACTTTGAATATACCTTGTGTTGAGTACCTTTGTCCCAGTGAGAAAATTTAAGCAAAAACCAATTTTAGAAAAGGTCCTTATAGAGGACTACGCAGCCGAAGGAAAGTCCTTGGCAAGAGTAGATGGTAAAGTGGTGTTCGTAGAAGGCGCTGTACCTGGCGATGTTGTGGATGTTCAATTACAAAAAAACAAAGCCGATTGGGCTGAGGGATTTGTAAAGCAATTCCATAGTTATTCAGAAATAAGGGTAACTCCATTTTGTAAACACTTTGGGGTATGTGGCGGATGCCAATGGCAAATGCTGCCTTATGAGCAACAATTAAAATACAAGCATAAGCAAGTTGTTGATAATTTAACGCGTATAGCAAAAGTAGCATTACCCGAAATTCCTGCAATTTTAGGTGCTACTCCAACCGAAGGATATCGAAATAAGGTAGAGTATACTTTTGCGACTGAAAAATTTATTCCCTTTGAGGAGTTTAAGGCCATGAAGGCTTCAGGAGCCGAAATGATTGCATCACCTGGTGCTGGTGGATTTCATGCAAGAGGATTTTTTGAAAAAGTAGTAGAAATTGACACTTGTTATTTACAAGTAGAGCCAACAAATTTAATGCGCAAAGCAGTAGTGAATTTTGCTATTGAAAATGAAATGCCATTTTATAATATCAAACAACACCAAGGATGGTTGAGAAATATGTTTGTCCGCAATACAACTGGTGGAGAGTGGATGGTGAATTTGATATTGGGTTATGAGGACAAGGAAAAAAGAGAAGCACTCTTAAATTTATTATTAAAGCAGTTTCCTCAAATTACAACACTGTTATACACGATTAATACGAAGCGCAATGACAGTATGCAGGATTTAGTACCACAAGTATTTTTTGGTAATGGATATATTACCGAAATGTTAGAAGAATTTGCATTTAAGATCAGTCCAAAATCATTTTTTCAAACCAATTCAAAGCAGGCAGAACGTTTGTATCAAGTAACACGCGATTTTGCTGAATTAACGGGAAAGGAAGTCGTATATGACTTGTATTGTGGCACAGGAAGCATTGGTATTTTTTGTAGCAAGCAAGCCAAAAAAATTGTGGGGGTAGAATTTGTAGCAGACGCAATTGAAGATGCTAAGATCAACGCAAGCATGAACAATTTAACCGACACTGCATTTTTTGCAGGAGATGTTATTGATATCTGTGATGATGCATTTTTTGAAACTCATGGAAAGCCCGATGTAATTATCACGGATCCGCCACGCGCAGGTATGCACGAAAAGTTAGTGCGCAAATTATTAGACATGGAAGCGCCTACGATTGTATATGTAAGCTGTAACCCAGCCACACAAGCAAGAGACCTGGCTTTATTAGACGAAAAATATAAGGTTACCAAAATCCAACCTGTAGATATGTTCCCTCATACTTTACATATTGAGAATGTGGTACAATTAAAAAGAAAGTAAATTAACTATATAACATGACGCAGTTTAGACCTTCATCCTATAATAGTTTGCCAACCATTATTAAAAACTTACTCATTATAAATGGGTTAATGTTTTTAGCACAGAACACTATTGCGGGACCAACAAGTGCTTTTTCGTTCGAAGACATTTTTGCTTTGCATGCTTTTCAAAGTGATTTGTTTAGACCATGGCAACTGATCACCCATATGTTTTTGCATGGCGACCTTGGTCATATTTTTGGAAACATGTTGGCCTTGTGGATGTTCGGTTCCATTTTAGAAAACATTTGGGGTCCGAAACAATTTTTATTATTTTATTTTTTGTGTGGAGTAGGAGCTGCCATGATTCATTTGGGTATACTTTCATTTGAACTAATGGACGCGACTAAATATTATCATGAATTAATTACATCAGGTGCTACGCAAACAGCCGATGCCATTGATTTTATGGCAAGATATAAAGCTCGAATAGACGTTGCTACTTTAGGAGCAAGTGGTGCCGTGTTTGGAATTTTAATTGCCTTTGTTTATTTATTTCCCAACACCTATATCTATATTTATTTCTTCATTCCAATGAAAGCAAAGTGGTTGGGTATATTGTACTTTTCCTATGAATTGTTTTTTGCGCTAAAAAATTCAGCAGGAGATAATGTTGCAAGATGGGCTCATGTGGGTGGTGCTTTAGTGGGATTTGTGTTGGTATATATTTGGAAAAAAAGAAACAGAAGATTTTATTAGGGCAGAAAATAAATTTAACAAATGCAAACAGAACAGGATCAAAAACCATTATTGGGTGCGGACAACAATAGCCTTATTGCTTTGTTGGCGATTAATCTTGTAGGTTATGTAATATTAGGATTAATCAAAGTGGTGTATTATTTAGAGAGCTTACCACTTGAACAATTCTATGCACAAATATTTCAACCCTTTACTTTGCAAACTAATTGGATGAGTCATCCTTGGTCCTTATTAACTTACAATTGGGTGCATGATGGATTTTGGATTTTATTTGGAAACATGATTTGGTTAAGCGCCTTTAGTTATACCCTCCAAACAAAAGGAGCTAATAAACATATCTTCCCCATTTATTTTTATAGTGGCATTGTGGGCGGGATTGCATTTTTAATCATCGGGTCCAATCAGCCTTTTATGGGAGCGAGTGTGAGTGTAACCGCATTGGTGATTGCAACAATGACCTTAGTACCTAATCATAAATTAATTTCAAACATGGCCGGCGGCATTCCATTATGGACAGTAGGTGTGGCATATTTATTATTACAAGGCTATTCTATGTTGAGCCAACCTATTGCAGTAGACATTGCAACATTGGCTGGTGGCATTACGGGTGGTGTTTATATCCTTTTATTAAAAAAGGGAACTGATTTAGGAAAGTGGATGCATCAACTATTACATTTGTTAAATAATAGTTTAGCTCCTAAAAATTAATGGCCAAAAAATCACCCATAAGAAGCATAGGAAAAAAGATACTTATTCTTTTGAATATTTTCGTATCCATTTTGTTATTGTATCCTGTATTTTTTTCACCGCTTTCATTGATATGGGTAAATGGTTTTTTAGGTTTGGTTACTCCCTATTTATTAGCACTCGAAATATTGTTACTTATTTTTTGGTTAATTGTTAAACCATGGTTGTCCTTGCCATCAGTTATTAGTTTGGTGATTGGATGGAAATTAATTTTAGTATTAATTGGTTTACATCCCGGTATTCCCTTTTCTCAAAAAAAGAAAGACAATACATTAAGAATTATTAGTTGGAACGTAAAAGGCTTTAATGGCGTACAACCCAATAGTGCTATGAAGTTGCGCACGCAGGATATTGCTTATTCTATTCAAAAATGGAATCCAGATATTATTTGCATGCAGGAATACAACACCAATGAAAGAGCCGGTGATATTGCCAATCATGCACAATATTTTACCGAAAAATATCCTTACTCCTTTTTTTCAAAGGATTACCAAACAATACAATCTGCTTACTATGCGGGTTGCATTATCTATTCCAAATACAAGATCCTTCATGCAGAGCGCATCCCTTATACGAATCAGGAAAGTTTAATTTACACAACCCTATTAAAAGGGGACGACACTATACGTGTGTACACGACGCACTTAGCTTCCTATCGATTTAAACAAAATGATTTTGATGCCATTGACGATGCCACCAAAAATAAATGGAGTGTGGTTCGTAAAATGAAACACTCCTTTTCGGAAAGAGCCATACAGGCCGACATCGTACAAGCACATATCAATGCGAGTCCATATCCTACTATTTTAACGGGTGATTTTAATGATGTACCAAATTCCTATACCTATGGTCATATCAGCAATGGTTGGAAGGATGCATTCTTAGAAAAAGGATTTGGCATCGGTGCCACCTATATGGGACTCTCTCCAATTTTGCGCATTGATTATATTTTAGCCAATAAGTGGTGGGAGGTAAAAGCATGGGATCAGGTAGACGAAAACCTAAGTGACCATCATATGATTATGGCCGACTTATTATTGAAAAAATAAAATATCTTTGTGCCTACATTATGGCACTAAAAATATACAACTCCCTTACCCGTCAAAAAGAAGTTTTCGAACCTATTAACGCTCCTTATGTGGGCATGTATGTTTGTGGACCAACTGTAAGTGGAGAAAGCCATTTGGGCCACGCCCGTCCTTTTATCACATTCGATGTAGTGTATCGTTATTTATTGCATAAGGGCTATAAAGTGCGTTATGTACGTAATATAACCGATGCAGGCCATTTTGAAGAGGAAGGAAAACAAGCCGAAGATAAAATTGCATCAAAAGCAATCTTAGAAAAGTTGGAACCGATGGAATTGGTGCAAAAATATACGCACTTATACCATTGGGCGATGGAGCAGTTTAACAATATGCCACCAAGTATTGAGCCTACTGCAACTGGTCATATTGTAGAGCAAATTGAAATGATTAAAACCATTATCAAAGATGGCTACGGGTATGAAAGTAATGGATCGGTTTATTTTGATGTAGTTAAATACAACGAAGATTTTTCTAAAAAAAATCAGCCCTATGGAATTTTGAGCGGCCGAAATTTAGAAGAACAATTAGAAACTACACGTGAGTTAGAAAATCAAGAAGAGAAAAGAAATAAAGTAGATTTTGCTTTATGGAAAAAAGCACCTGCTGAACATATCATGCGCTGGCAAAGCCCATGGGGAGAAGGTTTCCCGGGATGGCATATTGAGTGCTCGGCCATGGCAACAAAATATTTAGGTAAACAATTTGATATACACGGCGGTGGAATGGATTTGCAATTTCCACACCATGAATGTGAGATTGCGCAAAGCAATGTATGTAATCATGAAATTCCTGCGCGTTATTGGATGCACAATAATATGATTACCATTAACGGGCGCAAGATGGGTAAGAGCTATAACAATGTGATTAAATTAAGTGAATTGTTTACAGGTAATCACCACGAATTAACACAGGCTTATGCACCTATGACCGTACGCTTTTTTATCTTACAAAGTCAATATCGAGGTACTTTGGATTTTAGTAACGAAGCATTACAAGCATCTGAAAAAGCGTTAAAAAGATTAATGGAAGCCTATGAGTGGTTAAAGGCGCAAAGCTTTACTGCAGGCGGTGTTGCAATGGATAGTTCATTGGATAAACAGCTTACTACCTGGGCCACTGAATTAGAAACATTCATGGATGACGATATGAATACGGCCAAAGTGGTAGCCAATTTATTTGAAATAGTACCAAGTATTAATTCACTAAAAGACAAACATATTGCAGCAGATGCAGTAAGCGGAGATACATGGATTTTTGTACAAAATCAAATGACTTTGTTTATTGAAAACATTATGGGCATTAAAGTGGAAGCTGGAGCCAATCGCGCGCAATTAAATGGAGTAATAGATTTATTAATTGAAATTCGCAAGGATGCCAAAGCAAGAAAAGATTTTGCTACCAGCGATAAAATTAGAAATCAATTAACCGACATGGGTATCCAATTAAAGGATGAGAAGGATGGTTCTATGAGTTATACCTTCGCTTAATACACTCTCTTAATAAGAACAAAATAATTAGTGATCGCAGTCATCGGCATGTGCATGATTGTGCACTCTACAACGAAGGTGGTTGTTGATATGTGCGGCGATGATTAAAAAAGCCGCTGGAAATAATAAGTACAATTCAGCAGTTCTAAAAAGCATTCTGCTAAACATAATGGCAATACCAATACTGAATAAAATAAACGGCTTAAAGGAATGATGATGTTTTTTATAGCCATGGTATAATGAATACGCACCAATCCCAAAGGACAAAACAATCATACCAAACTCAAACTTAAAATTGTGCAGGATATTAATACCTAACAAGGGAAGTGAACTAAAAAACAAAGGCAATAAAGCACAATGAATCGCACAAGCTAAAGAAGCTCCAATTCCCACTGCATCCCAATTCCAATTTTTAAACATAGTGCAAAGATAGGGCAACTAAAATAATATTACCTTTATGGCTTGAAAGGGGGAATCTCTTTTTTAAAACTACTTATATGTCTAAAAAGCTTGCAGTTTACCTGGTATTTTTCATTGTTTTATTAGGCGCCTTTTATTATTTCTTATTTAAAGGTACGGACAACTGGAAAGTGAAAATGCCTACATTAAGCTATGTAAAACCATTCCACTTTACCAATCAGGACGGACAACCTGTAACGGATGCCGATGTGTTGGGAAAAATCACGGTAGTAGAATACTTTTTTACTACTTGTAAGGGCATCTGTCCTAAACTGAATACCAATATGAAGGACATTTATATGCAGTTCAAGGACCAACCCGATTTTCAAATTTTCTCTCATACCTGTAATCCAGGCACTGATTCAGTAGCGGTATTAAAACATTATGCTGATTCATTAAAAGTGGACACCAAAAAATGGATATTTATTACTGGTCGAAAAGACAGTTTGTATCAAATGGCGAGAAGCTCTTATTTATTGGATGACCCCAAAAACAATGTCGAAAAAATTGAGGATCAATTTATTCATACTCAATTTTTTGCACTGGTAGATCGACAAGGAAAAATACGTGGTAAAATTTACGATGGTTTAAAAGCAATTGAAGTACAGGAATTAAAAAGAGATATTGCTAAGTTGTTAAAAGACAAATAATACCCCATGATATTTGTAACAGGAGCAAGTGGTTTAGTAGGTTCACATTTAATTCAATCTTTATTAGAGAAGGGCTTAAGTGTGCGTGCAATGTACCGAAATACGATCCCTGTTTTTAAAGGAGCAGAAAAAGTAAATTGGGTAAAGGGAGATATTTTAGAAGTAAGTTCTTTATATGAAGCAATGCAAGGTGTAAACAAAGTATACCATTGTGCAGCCATTGTTGCATTCACGCCAAAGCAGGCGGATGCTATGTTACAGGCCAATGTGGAAGGAACAGCCAATGTTGTAAATGCATGTATCGAAAATCAAATTCAAAAGTTGGTGTATGTAAGTTCAGTGGCGGCATTAGGAAGAATAAGAGAAGACGCACCCGTAGATGAAACGAAGAACTGGACGCCTGAAACGAGTAATAGTATTTATGGAAAGTCTAAATACTTAGCTGAAATGGAAGTGTGGAGAGGTATGGGAGAGGGACTTAATGTTGCAATTGTAAATCCAGTAATCATATTAGGAGCAGGTGATTGGAATAAAGGTTCTTCTGAAATTTTTAAATCCGCTTACGATGAATTTCCTTGGTATACAAAAGGAATAAGTGGATTCGTAGACGTATTAGATGTAGTTGCTGCAATGCAATTATTAATGGAAAGTGATGTGCAAGGACAGCGCTTTATTATTAGCGGCGCGAATGTGGAATACAAGGAAGTATTTACGCGCATAGCCAATGCATTTGGTAAACGTCCGCCTTATAAACAAGTTACCCCCTTATTGGCGGCCATCGTTTGGCGACTAGAAGCCATTAAAGGCATGATCACGGGCAAGGCACCTTTATTAACAAAGGAAACAGCAGCAACTGCACAGGCAGTGGTGCATTTTGACAATACTAAGTTTTTAAAAGCTTTTCCTGAATTCAAGTATCATACTATCCAAGAGACCATTCAAAGGACTGCTACTGAATTAAAAGCAATGCATCAATTATAGTTTCAAATTGGAGTTAGTCCTTTTTATCTTCCATTACTTTTTTCCAAAGCTCAGGAATACGTTTAATCCATACATATTCTCTACGTTTGATGCTAGCATCTTCGGCAGGAAAGCCCATATATACTTTATGGCCCTTGATGGAACTTGGTACCCCCGCTTGGGCCAATACCACTGCATTTTCTCCAATCGTTAGGGTCTTTCCAACACCTACCTGACCCCATAGTGTAACCCCTGCCTCTAATTTTACGCCTCCGGCAATACCTACTTGGGCAGCAATCAAACAATTTTCGGCAGTTTGGGTATCGTGGCCAATATGCACCATATTATCAATCTTGGTGCCCATGCCAATTTTAGTGTCTCCACTTACCCCACGATCAATGGTACATCCGCAACCAATCTCCACTTTATCTTCCAATACCACTCTACCACAACTCAACATTTTTTTGTACCAAGCTGGTCGATTTTTCTTTGTGTTGTAATAAAAAGCATCCCCTCCAATCACCGTGTTCGCTTGTATAATTACTTCATTGCCAATCACAGTATCGGCTAAAATGGTTACACCCGGATAGATGGTACAATTTTTTCCAATGCTTACATTGTTTCCAATAAAAACATTGGGCATAATAACCGTGCCTTCACCAACAATAAGATCCTCACTAATTGCATTTTTACTTACATGCAATGGCTTAAAATGTTTCACAATGGTTAAATAGGCTTCAAATGGATCGGCACAAAACAATAAAGCTTTACCAGCAGGTATCTCCACTTCTTTATTATTGATAATGATACAACTAGCAGCACTATTCAAACAAGTAGCATAGTATTTTGGATGATCTACAAATACCACATCACCTTTTTCAACTTGATGAATTTCATTCACTCCAGTTAATTCTAATTGATCATTACCTACAATTTCTGCTCCTATTAATTCGGATAACCATTTAATAGAAACGGGTGCAATAAGCTTCATAATTGTGTTTTTTGGCCTAAATCAAAGGTAACGAGGGTTTTTTGTAAAAAATTTTTTTCGACCCTTTTCCTTGTAAAATAGTTGCATTTAAAAAGCGACACTACAAACAACACAACGAAAAATAAAATAGAAATATAAAAATCACATTCTTCTGAAAACCTTTGTTTACAATAGTTTCAGCGTAGTATAAAAAAATGTGCGCAAAAAATATTTTAATAAATACATAAAAATTAAGCACGAAAAAACACTTCATTAAGTAGGTGCTTATAGTGCTATTGTGGATAACCTCAAAAAATTTGTTTAAAAAAATTTTTGAATTAGAATAAAGTATATTTAATATTGTGATGGGAATTCAATTCCCGTACTTACTAACCCATCTATATACGAGGTCCCACAACAGTGGGACTTTGTTTTTTTAGACAATCTTTTAGATGCAATATTATCTCTTATACAAACCTTTTCAAGTACTTTCTCAATTCACTTCTACCGACGGAAAAAAGTGTTTGAAAGACATTATTGAGGTAGAAAGAGATGTATATCCAGTAGGTAGATTAGATTATGATAGTGAAGGTTTATTGTTATTAACCAACGACCCAAGTATCAATCATCAGTTATTACATCCAAGTTTTCAACATCAACGTACTTATTGGGTGCAGGTAGATGGTGCGATTACACAAGCAGCAGCCGATGAACTTGCAAAAGGGGTTACGATTAATATTGATGGTAAACAATATAAAACCAAACCGGCCAAAGTAAAATTATTACCTGATTCGATACAAGCGCCCGAACGCAATCCTCCCATTCGATTTAGAAAATCCATTCCTGCAACATGGGCATCGATACAATTAACCGAAGGAAAAAATAGACAGGTACGTAAAATGTTTGCAGCAGTCGGATTCCCTGTATTAAGATTAATAAGAGCCCAAATGGGTAATTATACGATTGATAAAATGCAAGCAGGTGATTTATTGCATTTAACTGCCGAAGAAGTTCAAGCAGGCTTCTTTCGCTAATTGCTCGTTAAGTTTTACTTTTGCGGTATTAATACCATATCAATGAGTCAAGATTTATCAGAACAAGAGATTATTAGACGCGAAAA
>CANGIZ010000042.1 GCA_947454025.1 Bacteroidota bacterium
GCAGCACTAACCATTTTCATGGCTTTAGTGATTTGCTGCGTACTTTGAGTACTTTTTATCCTGTTTCTTACTTCTTTTAATTGACCAGCCATAGCTTTATAATTTCCTGTGTTTTAGGCGAGCAAAGGTCTCATTTTTTTACCCATTTTCCACTTTTCGGCACCTTCAAGTTAATTTTTATATTGCCAAGCCTTTAAAATGACCAAACTGCCCCCAAATCCTTACCTTTGAGGCCCCTAAATAGCTTGTCGGAAAAGTTTGGCATGTATATTGACAAAGGGATATTAACACAATTATTTACAAGGCATATGTTGCAAATTATAAGTAAACTATTTGGCGGTTCGAAAAGTGAGAAAGACGTCAAGAAAATTCAGCATTTAGTTGGGGTCATCAATGGCCACTTTCAAGGATATCAATCCTTAACCAACGACCAATTGAGGGCAAAAACAACTGAATTAAAAGCCAAAATTAAAGCACAAACCAGCGAATTAGATGCATTAATTGCTTCGGAGCAAGAAAAGGCCGAGGCTTTGCCAGTGAGTGATTTAATGGGACGTGATACGATTTATCAAAACATTGACAAGATCAAAAAGGATCGTGACCAGGAAATTGAAAAAGTACTTTGGGATATTTTACCAGAAGCTTTTGCTGTGGTAAAGGAAGCAGCACGTCGTTTTACCAACGAAGAGGAATTGGTTTCAACTGCTACTGATTTAGACCGTGACTTATCGGTTAAAAAAGAATATGTAGAAATTAAAGGCGATCAATCTGTTTTTCAAACTACTTGGAAAGCGGCTGGTACTCCAGTTACCTGGAATATGGTACACTATGATGTACAGTTAATTGGAGGTATTGTTTTGCATCAGGGTAAGATTGCCGAAATGAGTACAGGAGAGGGTAAGACCTTGGTATCCACTTTGCCAGCTTATTTAAATGCATTGGCTGGAGAGGGTGTACATATTGTAACGGTGAATGATTATTTAGCAAAAAGAGATAGTGAGTGGAATGGCACTTTATTTGAGTGGTTGGGCATTACAGTAGATTGTATCGACAAGCATCAGCCGAATTCCGAAGAGCGTCGTAACGCGTATCGCGCCGACATTACTTACGGGACCAACAATGAATTTGGTTTTGATTATTTAAGAGACAATATGGTGCATACACCTGAGGAAATGGTGCAACGTAAACATCACTATGCGATGGTGGATGAGGTGGATAGCGTATTAATTGATGATGCACGTACTCCATTAATTATTTCAGGCCCAGTTGGACATCAAACCGGTGAGCAACAATTTTTTGAACTAAAACCAAGAATTGAAAAATTGGTAGAAGCACAAAAGAAAGTGGTGAGCCAATTTTTGATTGAGGCAAAAAAGAAATTAGCCGAAGGGAACGATGATCCAAGAGATGGCGGAAAAGCCTTGTACAGTGCGTTTAGAGGTTTGCCAAAAAATAGTGCTTTAATTAAATTTTTGAGTGAGCCAGGGGTAAGAGTGAAATTGCAAAAAGCAGAAAATCATTATTTAGCCGATCAGCAAAGAGAGATGCACAATGTGGATGTAGATTTATATTTCCATATTGACGAGAAAAACAATTCAGTAGAATTAACCGATAAGGGATTACATTTAATTACGGGTGCTGGAGAGGATCCAAACTTTTTCTTGTTGCCAGATATCAGTGTTGGTTTAAATGCAATTGACACGAATACTGCTTTGAGTGCAGAAGAAAAATTACAACAAAAGGAAGTGATCATTTCGGATTATAGTATTAAGGCTGATCGCATTCACACGGTAAATCAATTGTTAAAAGCCTATACATTATTTGATAATGATGTTGAATATGTAGTGATTGATGGTCAGGTTAAAATTGTGGATGAGCAAACAGGTCGTATCATGGAAGGTCGTCGTTATTCCGATGGCTTACACCAAGCCATTGAAGCAAAAGAGAATGTGAAAATCGAAGCTGCTACGCAAACCTACGCTACCATTACCTTACAGAACTTTTTTAGAATGTACCACAAATTGGGTGGTATGACAGGAACTGCCGAAACAGAAGCAGCAGAGTTTTGGAGTATCTATAAATTAGATGTAGTAACCGTACCTACAAATATTCCTGCGGTTCGTATTGATGAACAAGATATGGTGTTTAAAACCAAACGTGAAAAATTTGGTGCGGTGATTGATGCGATCGAAGATTTAAGAGAAAAAGGTCGTCCAGTTTTAGTGGGTACGACGAGTGTGGAAGTGAGTGAATTGTTGAGTAGAATGTTGCGTCAAAAAAATATTCCACACAATGTATTGAACGCCAAACAACATGCGCGTGAAGCACAGGTAGTTGCAGAAGCTGGTTTAACTGGAGCTGTAACGATTGCCACTAATATGGCAGGTCGTGGAACGGATATTAAATTAAGTCCCGAGGTAAAAGCAGTAGGTGGTTTAGCAATATTGGGTACGGAACGTCACGATTCTCGTCGTGTAGATAGACAGTTAAGAGGTCGTGCTGGACGTCAGGGAGATCCGGGTTCTTCACAGTTTTTTGTTTCGTTGGAGGACGATTTAATGCGCATGTTTGGAAGTGAGCGTATTGCGAAAGTGATGGACTTCGCTGGCTATAAGGAAGGGGAAGTGATTCAACATAGCATGATCACTAAATCAATAGAGCGTGCACAAAAGAAAGTAGAAGAAAACAACTTTGGTATTAGAAAGCGTTTGTTGGAATATGACGATGTAATGAACAAGCAAAGAACTGTGATTTACAAAAAACGTAACCACGCTTTGTTTGGAGAAAGATTGGCACTGGATATTGATAATGCATTTTATCAAGTCATTGAAGGCTTGGTGATGTCTCATAAAACAACAGGAACTTACGAGGACTTTAAATTAGCATTAATTGTGCATTCAGGCTTTGACACTAAAATTACTGCCGAGGAATTTGCTGCAGGCAAAGAAAATGATTTAGTAGAAGCAGTATATCAAGAAGCGATTGCGCATTATGAGTATAAGAAAAAAGACATCATGCAGGAGAGTATTCCTGTATTCAAGAAAATTAGACTCGAGCAAGGAAGCCATGTAGAAAATGTGATTGTGCCAGTAGGAGATGGTAAAGTGGCATATAATGTTTTAGTGAATTTGGATAAGAATGTAAATACTGGAGGACAAACCTTAGCTACACAAGCTGAAAAATCTATTTCATTAAGTTTAATTGATGATGCGTGGAAAGAACATTTGCGTGCAATGGACGATTTAAAACAATCAGTACAAACAGCCACATACGAACAAAAAGATCCATTGGTGATTTATAAAATGGAAGCCTTTGAATTGTTCCGTAAAATGGACATTGAAATCAATCATAAATTAGTTCAGTTCTTATGCCATGTGCATTTACCCATTGAACAAGGTGTGAAAGAAGGACGTCAACAAAAAACAGATTTAAGTAAATTAAGTGCAGGTCGCACGGAGGAAGGCGTTGGAGAAAAACAATACCACGATCCAAGCGAACAAAAGCAAGCTCCCATTACGGTTGGTCCAAAAATTGGCCGTAACGACCCTTGTCCTTGTGGAAGCGGTAAAAAATATAAAGCTTGTCACGGAAAAGACGCTGTATAATTTTTTGAACGACCTTAATTTTTTGACACATGATGCCTATTAATAAATATATCGATCATACTATTTTAAAGCCAACTTGTTTGGTTTCAGATATCGAAAAATTATGTGCCGAAGCAAAACAACATGCTTTTGCAGCCGTATGCGTGCCGCCTAATTTCGTAAAATTGGCAAAAGAGCATGTTGCAGGTTCCGACGTGAAAGTGGCTACGGTTATAGGTTTCCCATTTGGTTATAGCGCTACTGAAGCTAAGATTGCTGAAATAATTTTAGCCATGGTGGATGGTGCCGATGAGTTGGATGTGGTGGCGAATATTTCTGCTATTAAAAATGGGGACTGGGCTGCAATTGCTGACGAGATTAATCATATCATGCCGATTATTCGTTCTAAGGGGAAGGTTGTAAAAATTATTATAGAATCGGGTGTATTAACCGACGATGAAATTATAAAATGCTGTGACATTTATGGCATTGCAGGCATTGACTTTTTAAAAACCTCAACAGGCTATGCCGAAAAAGGAGCTACTGTGGAAGCGGTACAATTATTTAGAAAGCACTTGCCCGATTCCATTCAAATTAAAGCATCGGGGGGCATTAGAGATTATCCAGCTGCCAAACAAATGATTGACGCTGGTGCTACCCGAATTGGATGTAGTGCAGGGGTAGCTATTGTTACAGGCGCAGTTACGGATAATGTAAAAAGCAACTATTAATCTGTAACTTTAAATAGTTACCATTTAGTCCAATCATATGTTACTAGAAAAAATTAAAACTTTAGCTGCTCAAGGGCAGACAGAAAATATTGCAATACGCAGACATTTACATGCACATCCTGAATTAAGTTATCAGGAGTTTGAAACATGCAAGTATGTACAAGCACAGTTAACTAAAATTGGCATTCCATTTACAGTGATTGCAACTACCGGCGTTTTGGGCATTATTGAAGGAAAAAATCCTAGCAAGCGCGTAATCGCATTGCGTGCCGATATGGATGCGTTACCTATTGTAGAAGAAAACGAAGCGGAATATAAATCAAAAAACGAAGGCGTAATGCATGCATGTGGACATGATGTACACACGACAATATTATTAGGTGCTGCTAAGATATTATGGAGTTTACGTGATGAGTTTGAAGGAACCATTAAATTATTATTTCAACCTGGTGAAGAAAAAAATCCAGGAGGAGCTAGTTATATGATTCGTGACGGTGCTTTACAAAACCCTACACCGCAGGGTATTATTGGCTTGCACGTGCATCCTGGTTTGCCTTATGGTAAATTAAGTTTTAGAAAAGGACGTGTAATGGCAAGTGCCGATGAATTATATGTAAGCGTTAAATCAAGTGGAGGCCATGCAGCCACTCCACACCAAACAGTGGATACTGTATTAGTAGCAGCACAATTAATAACCAGTTTGCAAACGATTATATCACGCAATCGCAACCCTCAAAATCCATCTGTCTTATCAATTTGTTCTATACACGGTGGAAATACAACCAATGTAATTCCAAGTGAAGTAAAACTAATGGGTACCTTCCGAGCAATGGATGAAGCGTGGCGATTTAAAGCACATGAGTTAATGATGCAACAAGCAAAAGGTTTGGCCATCGCAACCGGTGCTGAAATTGATTTTAGAGTAGATGTTGGGTATCCAACTGTTGATAATGAACCCATGATAACCGAAGCGGCTTGGAAATTAGCCGACCAATATATGGGTGCCGAAAATGTGGAAGAAACGGAATTAAGAATGGGTGCCGAAGATTTTGGCTACTATTCTCAAGTGATTCCAGGTTGTTTTTTCCGATTGGGCGTGCGCAACGAATCCAAAGACGCAATTCATAATGTACATACCCCCGTTTTTAAAGTAGATGAAGATGCCATTGCCCACGGGGTGGGTATGATGGCTTGGTTAGGGGTAAGCTTATTCAATTAATTCATTAGCTTTGTACTGCTAAATAACTAACATTCGTTACAAACTTATTACATGTCGAATAAACAAAACCTTCGTAAAGACCAAGCGCTTGAGTACCATGCTAGTGGTCGTCCAGGTAAAATTGAAGTCATTCCTACCAAAGAGACTAAGACACAAAAAGATTTGTCGCTTGCGTATAGTCCAGGTGTGGCAATTCCATGTACTGAAATTCAAAACAATCCTGCAGATGTTTATAAGTACACTGCTAAGGGAAATTTAGTAGGCGTTATTAGCAACGGAACTGCTGTTTTAGGTTTAGGAAATATTGGACCAGAAGCTAGTAAGCCAGTGATGGAAGGGAAGGCGGTATTGTTTAAAATATTTGCCGACATCGACGTTTTTGATATTGAGATAAACGAAACAGATCCAGATAAATTTGTTCAAATTGTTAAATCATTAGAACCCACTTTTGGAGGCATTAACTTAGAAGATATTAAAGCGCCAGAATGTTTTTATATCGAGCAAAAGTTAAAGGAGCAAATGAATATTCCAGTGATGCACGACGATCAGCATGGAACTGCAATTATTAGTAGTGCTGCTTTATTGAATGCATTGGAACTACAAAAAAAGAAAATAGACAAAGCCAAGTTTGTAGTGAGTGGCGCTGGCGCTGCTGCTATGGCTTGTATTAAATTATATGTTGCCTTAGGAGCAAAGTATGAAAACTTTACTTTGTTTGATAAGGATGGGGTTTTGCATATTGGCAGAACCGATTTAGGGGAAGACCGAAAACCATTTGCAGTAAAATCGAAAGACATTACTTTGCAACAAGCGTTTAAGCATGCCGATGTGTTTTTAGGATTAAGTGTAGGCAATGTGGTTACTACCGAAATGGTAGCATCTATGCCAAAAAATCCAATCGTATTTGCATTGGCAAATCCCGATCCTGAAATTGCATATGAAGCAGCGACTAGTGCACGTAAGGATATTATTATGGCAACGGGTCGTTCTGATTATCCGAACCAAGTGAATAATGTTTTAGGATTCCCTTATATATTTAGAGGCGCCTTAGATGTACGTGCAAAGCAAATTAATGAAGCCATGAAGTTGGCTGCAGTAAAGGCTTTGGCGGAGTTGGCTAAAACAGCAGTGCCGGATATTGTAAACATGGCATACAACCAACAAAATTTATGTTTTGGCAACGAATACATTATTCCTAAACCATTGGATCCAAGATTGTTAAGCACCTTGGCGCCTGCAGTTGCAAAAGCAGCGATGGATTCGGGAGTGGCACAAGTAGCCATTCCGAATTGGGATAATTATGTGTTACAATTAAATAAGCGACTTGGATTAGACAATCAATTAATGCGTTTAATTAGTAATAAGGCAAGACGTGATCCAAAACGCTTGGTGTTTGCCGATGCAGAAAACACCAAAATTTTAAAAGCAGCAAGCATTGTGTATGATGATGGAATTGCCTATCCAATTTTATTAGGAAACGAAGCGAGAATTAAAAGTATTGCCGATGCTAATAATATTGATATTACGGACTTGCCAATTATTGATGTGCGAAGTGATGCCATGGAAGCGAAGCGAGAATTTTTTGGTTCTTTATTATTCCAAAAAAGACAACGTAAGGGCGTTAATAAATACGAGAGTTTAAAATTAATGCGCACGCAAAATTATTTTGGTGCCATGATGGTGGAAACGGGTGAGGCGGACGCCATGTTGTCGGGTTTGACACGTAATTATGCCGATGGTATAAAGCCTGCATTGCAAACCATTGGTGTGGAGGAAAATGGTAGCAAAATTGCGGGGATGTATTTGTTGTTGACTAAAAAAGGCCCATTGTTCTTAGCAGATACTACGGTGAATATTGACCCAACTGCCGAAGAAATTGCAGACATCACTTTGTTGGTTGCAAAAGAAGTACGCAACTTTAATATGGTGCCACGAGTGGCTATGTTGAGCTATTCGAACTTTGGAAGTAGTGATACGCCCGAAGCAAGAAAAATGGCAGAAGCTACTAGAATTGTGAAGCAAAAAAATCCCAACCTAATTGTAGATGGTGAAATGCAAGGTATGTTGGCGTTTAATAAAGAAATTTTAAGAGACAATTATCCATTTAGTGATTTAGTGGATGCCGACGTGAATGTGTTGATTTTTCCAAATTTAACAGCAGGAAATATATCTTATCACTTATTAAAAGAAGTGGGTGGAGTTGACATTATTGGTCCAATATTATTAGGTCTTAAAAAGCCTGTAAATGTATTACAATTAGGCTCCGACGTTCGAAATATCATTAATATGGCGACAGTATCGGTGGTGGACGCGCAATTAAAAACGCGTATTGACACTGATGCTGAAGTACAAAGAACCAGTTGGTGGAAGCGTATGAAGAAGCGTAAGAAGTAGAAATACATTAACTTTACGACATGAACTTTTTAACGCACTTTGGCAAGTACCTTTTAATGTTAAAAGGCATGTTCACCAAAACCGACAATCGTCGTATGTTTTGGAAAGAATATATCAAACAATGCTATGACATTGGTATTGGTTCCTTGCCCATTGTTGTGATTATCTCCTTTTTCTTAGGTGCTGTAATGACGGTGCAAACTTCAGCACAGTTGGTGAATCCAATGATTCCCTTATCTACCATTGGCATTATTGTAAGAGATGGAATGATTTTGGAATTTGCACCCACTTTTTTAAGTATCGTATTAGCGGGTGTGGTGGGTAGTAAAATTGCTAGCGAGCTTGGTAATATGCGCACCACTGAACAAATTGACGCTATTGAAATCATTGGAATCAATTCAAAAAATTATTTAATCCTACCTAAAATTTTGGGGGCAATTACCATGGTGCCCATATTGGTTGGTATATCAGCTGTGATAGGTATTTGGGGCGGATATTTAGTAGGTGGTTGGACAGGAGCCATTCCCAATGAACTTTATATTAGCGGTATCCGCAAGGATTTAAATACCAGTTATATTCAAATTGCATTTTACAAATCTTTCATTTTCGCTTTTATAGTAAGTACCGTGCCTGCA
Organism: Bacteroidota bacterium; assembly: GCA_947454025.1. Classification (GTDB taxonomy): domain Bacteria; phylum Bacteroidota; class Bacteroidia; order Chitinophagales; family Chitinophagaceae; genus Sediminibacterium. The sequence goes on from CANGIZ010000042.1 coordinate 8,564, forward strand.
TATTTTGGGTACCACGTAAAAGGGGGTGCTTTAGAAATTGGTAAAGCAGGAACACAGTCGGTAGTGGTAAGCTGTATTCTTATTTTAATTGCCGATTATTTAGTGGCTACCATCGCATTATAGATTAACTTAGTGGTATAAATTTTTCAAATGAAAATAAGTTTTCATGGAGCTGCACGTACTGTGACAGGTTCAAAGCATTTGATGCAGTTAGATAGTGGCGAAAGTTTTTTATTGGATTGTGGTATGTTTCAGGGAATGGGACGTGACACCGAAGGGCTCAATGCAAGTTTTGGGTTTGATCCTTTAAAAGTGGAATACGTAATCTTGTCACATGCGCATATTGACCATACAGGGTTATTGCCTAAATTAGTGAAGGAGGGATTCACAGGAAAAATATATTGCACGCCCGCAACAAAGGCCTTAACAGAAATTTTATTAAAAGATTCTGCCATGATTCAGCGTGACGATGCCAAGTTTGGCAACAAGCGCAGAGCTAAGCAGGGCCTGCCTCCCATTGATCCCTTGTACGATATCGATGATGTAGAATTAACAATACCTTTGCTTACTGTAATTGATTACAATAAGCCAACACAAATTTCTCCTTCGGTTGAATTGTTATACACCGACGCCGGACATATTATTGGAAGTGCTGCAGTGAATTTAAAAATCAAAGAAGGGGGCGAAGTAAAGACCCTTACATTCAGTGGTGACGTTGGAAGGTATCGCGATATGATTTTGAGATCACCTGCTGAATTTCCGCCTGCCGATTTTATCATTATTGAAAGTACTTATGGCGATAAACTACATGATTTAATACATACTACGCCCGATGACTTATTGCATTGGATTCAAACTATTTGCGTAGAGAACAGAGGAAATCTTGTGATTCCTGCTTTTAGTGTGGGCCGTACGCAGGAAATTTTATACGAATTGAATCAATTGTCTTTAGAAAAAAGACTGCCCCATGTGCCTGTGTATGTAGATAGTCCATTAAGTATCGAAGCAACCGATGTAGTAAAATCTTTCCCAAAGTTGTTTAATAAAACCATTCAACATGTTTTAGAAGTGGATGATGATCCATTTGATTTTGAAGGATTGCGCTATATTAAATCGGTAGATGAGAGCAAAGCGTTAAATGAAGATTTGCATCCTAAAGTAATTATTTCAGCATCGGGTATGGCAGATGCGGGTAGGGTGAAGCATCACATAAAAAACAATATCGAAAATCCTAAATGTGCCATTTTATTAGTGGGGTATTGTGAGCCGCATTCCTTGGGAGGTCGCCTTATGCAAGGGCAAAAGGAAGTGCGTATTTACAGTGAAACCTATCCAGTAAAAGCAAAAGTGGGATCCATTCAAAGTATGAGTGCGCATGCGGATTATGAGGACTTAATGCAGTTTTTGGGATGTCAAAATCCGAACGCTGTAAAACAAATTTATGTCGTTCATGGGGAGGCCGAAGTACAGGACCATTTTGCAGAGCGGCTTCGTAAAAAAGGCTTTAAGGAAGTAATTGTCCCTGAAATGCATGAGACTTTTGTGATGCAGTAAACCTGTAATATTCAAAAGCTGGATTGGGGTAATTTTATTAAATTTACCCCATGAAAAAAGAAGCTAATATATTACTATACTTATTTGCAGCCCTTTATTTAATTGTACATTTTGTACCCGATTTAGATGGTGCCGATGTAATGGGCGCACAATGGCTGTATACCAGTGCAGTTGACTTGTTGGTATTGGTTTATATTGGCATTAATTACAGTCAATATAAAGAAGCCATTAAAGGCGTTTTTTCTATTCGATTCACCCTGGTCTATTCTTTGTTTTTGTTATGGGCATTGGGATCTTATTTTTATGCAATGAATCCTACCGAGGCATTGGTATGTTTGGCGCGCTTGGTAAGTACCTATTTAATTTTTATGAATCTTTCGGTTTTGTTATATAAGAAGGATTTATCACAACTTTATTTTGCTTTTGCGTGTATACTTACATTTGTTTTAATTTATGATTCGCTTTTTGTTATTAATCAATTCAAGATCATTGTTTCTGACCCTGAAAATAAATCAGGAATTGGCTCTATCGTAGGGAATAATGGGAATAAAAACGTAATGGCAGCTAGCCTTTTGATCAAATTTCCATTTGTGCTTTATTTAATGAGTAAGTCAAAAATGATTGGAAAAACGATTGGAGTAGTTTCGATTTTCTTGGGAACATTTGCTTTGTTTATATTAAGTACACGTTCCACTTTTGTAGGCTTATTATTGATTTTCATTGTTTACACAATCACCAGCATCATCTTTTGTAATAAAGAAAACAAAAAAGCCCTTGCATTTCAAATATTATTCTTTTTAGTACCAATTGTAGTTGCCTATTTTAGTGCTAACATGGTTTTTAGTATTATTGATAGTAATTCAGAGGGAACTGTGGTTAATGGTGCTGTGACTTCAAGGATTAAATCTATTCAAATCACCAATGAGGGGTCTTCAGGACGTTTACATTTATGGAAAGCCGCAATTGATTATGCAACGAAGCATCCATTTAAAGGGGATGGGTATGGTAACTGGAAATTGGCTTCAATTCCATACGAGAAAGAGTTTACGAATGACCTATTTGTACCCTACCATTCGCACAATGATTTTTTAGAAACCTTTGCGGATTTGGGTATGGTAGGAGGTGTCTTGTATATTGGACTTTTTCTATTAGTCTTATTATTTACCATTCGTATCTGGAGAGATAGGAGTTTAAAAGCCTATCATTTTATAGCAACCATTTCCTTTATGGCAGTGACATGTTATTTTGTAGACGCATTTTTAAACTTTCCTACCGAGCGAACTTCTATGCAAACTATGTTTGCTTTTTCGATGGCACTGGTCTTTGCGCCCATTCATTTTATACAATCTGCAAAAAGTGAAAATGGTTTCGTGAAAAATTGGATGCCAAAATTGTTTATTGCGTTTTCATTATTGCTCCTTATAGCATCCATCTATATTAACAATCAAGTGTACAAGTCACTTAAAGTGCAAAAATACGTGATGGGAGAGATTGACGCTGATCCTAAAATGGCATTGGCCGATGTAAAAGACGCCTTCCCGTCCATCCCTAATTTATCTACATCCACTTTGCCAATCCCGGCATTGGTAGCAAGGTATTATTTTAGAGACAAGCAATATGATGATGCAATGCGTTTGTTAAACGAAAGTCAAGACATAAATCCAGCTTTGCATTACAATGATTTTATTAAAACTGCTGTTTTTGCTTCGCAACAAAAATTTGATAGCGTTTCGTTGTACGCTAACCGTGCATTTTACAATTGGCCAAGGGCAACTAGTTATTATAAAAATGTAATTTTTGCAGCAGCTCGAAAAAAAGACACTGCTGAAATTAATAAAGCATTTGCTACGTATGTAAAATACCGCAATGAACCAGAAGCATGGAATCAATATTTATTAGGTCGTTTTGAATTGTTGGGTGGAAAAAATGAATTGTCTTTAAAAATACTCGATTCAGCTTTAAAATTATTTCCAAAAGACACCACTACTTTTGTAAAAATTAAAGGATTGTTTGCAAGTGCAGGAGCAGCCATTGCACCTGCTGCCAATGATTTTACAACAAAAGGAATACAAGCTTTTCAAAAAGGACAGTTCGCAAATGCAGCTCAATTTTATATTAAGGCTTCGGCAGCAGATCCCAATAATTATACGCATTACGAAAATATCGGGGTTTGTTTTTATTCAGCAAAACAATATGAAAAAGCGATTCCTTATTTTGACAAAGCTGCTTCCTTTGCGCAAGCGAATACGGGCAAATCGGAGTTTTTTAAAGCAATGAGTTTGATAAGTTTAGGTAAGAAGGATCAAGCTTGTGGCGTTTTACAAGTGGCTAAACAAAAGCATTATCCGAACGTAGACCAGTATATTTCGGCGAATTGTAGGTAAATTAGTAGTTCGCATGATGAGGGTCATGCTAGTTGGAATAATTATCTATTATATTGTTGTAAAATTTATTGCTATGAAAAGATTATCCGATAAAGTAGCCATTGTAACAGGTGCTGCAGGTGGCATGGGCGCAGCCGAAGCAAAATTGTTTGCCAAAGAAGGCGCTAAAGTATTAGCTACTGATTCCAATGAAGAGAAATTAAAAAGCTGGGTAGTTGCGGCAAAGGCGGAAGGTTTGGAAATTGAGTACATGAAGCACAATGTAACGAGTGAGTCTGACTGGAAAAAGGTAGCCGACAAAGCCATGGAATTATATGGTCGACTTGATATTTTAGTAAACAATGCTGGCATTTATCCAGGCTTTGTAAGTTGTGAGGAAACTTCCATTGAATTATGGGGCAATGTATTATCCATTAATTTGACGGGTCCATTTATTGGGTGTAAAACCTGCATTCCGTATTTAAGAATGTCGGGTGGTGGGTCCATCGTGAATGTAGCATCTATTGCAGGTAAAGTAGGAGGCAATGGCGCTGCTTATTCTTCTTCAAAAGGTGGATTGGTTTTATTTAGTAAAGATTTAGCGGTTGCTTTAGCGAAAGATAAAATTCGTGTGAATACGATTTGCCCCGGCGGCGTATTGACTCCAATGACCGAGGGCTTAATGAAAGCACCAGGCATGGAAGATATGATTAAACAAATGTCACCACAAGGCCGAATGGCCGACCCTATGGAAATAGCTACTGGCGCTTTGTTCCTTGCATCCGACGAGTCCTCCTTTATGACTGGCGCCGATTTGGTAATAGATGGCGGATCGGTTGCTAGGTAAGGGTTTGAGTGAGGTAATAGATTTACTTTTTAATCAGGACAAACTGTTTTATTTTTAACCAATAAATCAGTATCCGAGCATGTCCAACGAAACAAAAATCACCTGTCCAAATTGTGGTCAAGAAATTGATGTGAATAGTGTTATCTCTCATAATTTAGAAGAGGAGTTTAAGAAAAAGTACAATGCTAAATGGGTTGAAGAGAAAAAGAAATACCAAGACGAGGTTGATAAATTAGAAAAGCAAAAGCAGGAAATAGAAATATTAAAACAAAACCAAGATGCCTTGGTTGCAGAAAAATTAGCTTTAGCTGTTAAGTCGGAAAAAGAAAAGTTCGAAAAACAAATCAAGTCACAATTACAAGAAGAGCAGTCGGAGCGTATTGCGTTAATTGAAAAAGAGTTGCAAGAAAAATCCGAACAGGTTAAAGAGTTAAATAGAGCTAAAGCCGAAATAGAGCAAATTAAGCGTGAAAAAGCGGAAATGAAAGAGGCGATTGAAGCGGAGAGTGCTAAGTTATTGAATGAGAAAATTAATGAAGAGAAAGAAAAGATAAGAAAAGCGGAACACGATAAAAATGAAATGGTGGTTGCTGAATTGCAAAAGCAATTGGACGATCAGAAGCGATTGACTGAGGAGATGAAACGTAAGCAGGAACAAGGTTCCATGCAATTGCAAGGTGAAGTACAAGAGTTGGCAATTGAGGAATGGTTAACATCCAACTTCCCATTAGACACGATTGACGAAATTAAAAAAGGAGACCGAGGGGCAGATTGCGTTCAAATAGTGCATACGAGAACTACGCAAAATTGTGGTACCATTTATTATGAGAGTAAACGTACCAAGAATTTTGAGCCCAAATGGTTAGAAAAATTAAGAGATGATATTCGTGCCAAGGGCGCTAATATTGGCGTATTGGTTACTGATGCGTTTCCTAAAAATATGGAGCGTATGGGCATGGTGGAAGGTATTTGGGTTTGTTCATTTGAAGAGTTTAAAGGCTTGTGTTTTGTATTAAGAGAAAGTATTGTACAATTAAGTTTAGTGGCAGCTTCTCAAGAAAATAAAGGGGAGAAAACCTTAATGTTGTATGATTTCTTAATCAGCAATGAATTTAGATTACAAGTGGAAGCCATTGTAGAAGGATTCACTCAAATGCAGGCTGATTTAATTTCAGAAAAACGTTCTATTATGGGACATTGGAAAAAAAGAGAAAAACAAATTGAAAAGGTTTTGTTGAATACTAACTATATGTACAATTCTATTAAAGGGATTGCGGGTAGTGCGATACAGCCTATTAAAACCTTGGAATTACCCGATGCCAATTTGGATGAGATTGAGGATGATGAATAAATCTATCCATAAATAAACTATATCGGCTAAATTTTGTTATATCTAAAAGTCGATTATGAAATTCCTATACATCTCCCTAGCATTGGTTGCGATTTACCTTGTTTTCCAATCTTTTATAGCAGTAAATGCATTAAAAACGGAGAAGCAAAAGTTCAGGGTTGTATTTAAAGATGCTGAATTAGAAATTCGCTTTTATCCTGCTGCGACAATGGCTACCATTTATTCCGATGCTACCAATTACAAAGGGGTGGCCAATAATGGCTTCCGAAAACTGGCTCGTTTCATTTTTGGAGGCAACCAGGAGAACAAAGGTATTTCCATGACTGCCCCTGTTAGAATGAATATGTCCGAAAAGGGTTCTGAAATGAGTTTTGTGATGCCCGGCAAGTATGATGAACACAATTTGCCAAAGCCAAATGACGCTAGTATTCATATTCATCAGTCTCAACCTCAATATGCTGCAGTAATTCAGTTTAGTGGATATGCAAACGATGAAAAAATTGCCACTTATAAAAACAAGCTAACTGCTATTTTAAATGAGCGTAAAATTAAAATTGTAGGGACATATAATTTCTTAGGATACAATGCACCTTATCAATTCGTAGGAAGAACCAATGAAATCAGCATTCCTGTAGAATGGAAAGAATAGATATAGACAGAGTCATTGAAATGGCTTGGGAAGACCGCACCCCTTTTGAGGCAATTACCTTTCAATTTGGATTGTCCGAAGCCGAAACCATTAAACTTATGCGTAAGGAGTTAAAGCGCAACAGTTTTAATTTATGGCGTAAGCGTGTGAATAGTGGGGTGAGTCAAAAACATATGGTCAAAAGAAGTGCCGACATTAAACGATTTAAATGTTCTAGGCAAAAAGCCATTTCTATGAATAAGATTAGCAAGCGATAATCATTTGTCTGAAAGTGAGATTAATTCTAGGTGTGTTTACTTTACTCGTTTTGGGCATTGCGTGCAACCAATTTTTTTGAATACTTCCCTTCATTTCCAATAAGGATCCGTTTTCTAGCAAAACTGAAATTGTTTCTTTAGCGCTTTTGTGTTTGAAACTAAACTTCCTTGCTGCACCAAAACTAAGAGAGGCGATTGAACTATTGGGTACTATTTCTTTTTCATCATCACTATGCCAACCCATGCTTTCAGTTCCGTCGTGGTATAAATTCAGCAGGCAAGCGTTGTAGCTCACTTTTGTAAATGATTCAATGACATGTTTAATGGCTAGCAAAGTTTCATTCCATTGCAGCCCTGTTTTTGTTTTGCTAGCATAGGTATATTTAATTCCTTGATCGGCATAAAAAGCGACTTTTCTTTTTGTCGTAATTTCTTTTCCAAACATGACTACTGTTTCGTTTCGCCATTCTATTTTGTTTAATAATTCATCAAAATAATAAGTTGATTCTTCGGCATTAAATATACAACCAAGGTAAATGGCTTGTCCATCGTAGTTTATGATATTTGGAAAATTATCTTGCATTGTTCTTTATTATTTGACCATCCTATTTCTGGTGCGTTACTTTGCATTCCTTATTACAAATTAACTACAGTTTTGTTCTTATAAAAACATATTTATGCATGTACAAGTAAACAACTTAAAAAATCAAATACAAGCTACACGTTCAACACTATTAAGTCATAAGGTTTACGCACAAATCAATGACTTAGCGGGTTTGCAAAATTTTGCGAAATACCATGTTTTTGCAGTTTGGGATTTTATGAGTTTGTTAAAGTCATTGCAAATAAACTTAACTTCTGTAACCATTCCGTGGGTTCCTGTGGGAACGCCCAACACAAGGTATCTAATTAATGAAATTGTATTAGGAGAAGAATCGGATGTAGATGAACTTGGAAATAGAATCAGTCATTTTGAATTGTATTTAAAAGCAATGCACCAAATGGATTCCGATACTAGATTTATTGATGAATTATTGTTATCGATAAATTCAGGGATGGAAATTAAGGAAGCTATTCAAAAAGCAAACATCCCTGATTTGGTAAAACAATTTTTGCAATTCACATTTGATATAGCGCTAAATGCGCCTTTACATGTTGTAGCTGCTGTATTTACTTTTGGTAGAGAGGATTTAATCCCTGATATGTTCACTGAAATTTTAAATAAAGTATATGCAGCATACCCTGAAAAAGTATCCATCTTTAAATATTATATTGAACGACATATCGAAGTAGATGGTGGACATCATAGCCAATTGGCCTTAGAAATGGTTGCTGAGTTATGCGGGAATGATCCTGTTAAATGGGAAGAAGCTACGCAAGCATCTATTCAATCTTTACAAATGAGGGTAAAATTGTGGGATGCGATCATGGGGCAATAGTATCACTTGCTTTTAGGGGTGAATTTTTTCTTTTTACAAGCATCGCTACAATATTTTACCTCATCCCAACTGCGTTCCCATTTCTTTCTCCAAGAAAATGGCCGCTGACAGTGCAGGCAAATTTTGGAAGGGAGATTTTCTTTTTTAATGGACTTCATGTAATTAGTAACAACAACTTTTCATAATTGTTTTCTCAGAACTATTGTTTATAAGGACTAACGTTATCTCTTCGTTCGTTGACTTCCTCGGCATTGATTTGTACCCAAAGCCTCTCATTTGCATGAGAGGCTTTTTAGCCTAAATAGGAGCAAGTTTGGAAGAATTTGCTGGGGATTTAAATGCAATAATAGATCCTAAGATTAAAAAACTTCAATTATCGCTTATGAATCAAAAAGTATGATTTTTGACACCTATTTTTCCTACATGAGTCAAAAATCGCATTTATTGACTCATGTTTTTATATTAAATTATAATTTAGTTTATAAATTTATATATTTAGGTAGTATTACTACTTAAATTATTAAAAAAATTAACAATATTAATATTTTAGTTTAAATTTATTACAAAAATGGAAGTATGTTTACTGAAAATAGAACAAAAATAAACCAATTATTGTCCACAATCCCGCAGGATGTTGTGCTACAATCTTCATGGTTAATAAATGAGGGTTATAGCCTTGACTTACAAAAATACTATCGAAATAGTGGATGGTTAAAGGCGTTGGAAAATGGGGCCATGTATCGTAGCAATAACCAGCCGGATTATGAAGGTGGTATTTATGCTTTACAAAAGCAATCTGGACTTTCAGTGCATCCTGGAGGTAGAACTGCGCTTGCACTTCAAGGTAAGGCACATTACATAGAATTGAATACTGCTCAAATATGGTTGTTTGGTGGTGAAAAAGAAAAATTGCCTACTTGGTTCAAAAAACACAAATGGAATCAAAAGATACATTATAAAGCAAGTTCATTTTTACCAAAGGAATTAGGGTTGACTGAATTCGCATTACCTAGCTTTTCTATAAAAGTTTCAAGCGCAGCAAGGGCCATAATGGAATGCTTATATTTAGCTCCTGAAAAATTTGATATCGTTGAGTGCTATGAACTAATGGAAAACTTGAATGACCTTCGTCCCACAATAGTGCAAGACTTGTTAGAAGCGTGTACATCCATAAAAGTAAAAAGGTTATTTTTATTTATGGCTGAGAAGATGAATCATAGTTGGTATAAACATTTAAATCTCTCTAAAGTAGATTTAGGAAAAGGTAAAAGAAGTCTGGTGAAGGATGGGGTATATATATCAAAATTTCAAATAACGGTACCTAAAATATTGGCTACTAATGAGCAATAATAATTATCATAAACAAGTAGCATTATTAATTAGCGTGATTCCTGAAATTGCTTTAGAACCTAGTTTTGCTTTGCATGGAGGCACAGCTATTAATTTGTTTGATAGAGATATGCCAAGACTTTCGGTGGACATAGACCTTACTTATATTCCAATAGAGGACAGAGAAATATCTTTTAATAATATATCAGATGCGTTAAAAAGTATTAAGGCTAATATTGAAAAACGTTTGCAGGGAAGTAGGATAGAGCATAAAGTGGAAATGCATAAATTATTGGTATCACATAATAATGCAATAATTAAAATTGAAGTAAGCCAAATTGTTAGAGGTGTTATAGGTAAAGTCACGGAAAAGATACTTTGTAAAAATGCGCAAGAAAAATTTGATACTTTTTGTTCAATAAATATTGTTCCTAATGGACAATTGTATGGCGGAAAAGTTTGTGCTGCTATGGATAGACAACACCCACGTGATATTTTTGATGTAAAACAACTATTGAAAAGGGAAGGATTTGCTAAGAAAATTAAAGAAGGCTTTCTGTTTAGATTGCTTAGTTCTGATCGCTCAATACAAGATGTACTATTTCCAAATTTACAAGACCAGCGATTGGCAATGGCTAATCAGTTTGATGGTATGTCAGAGGAGCAGTTTACTTACGAAGAATTTGAAATTGTAAGAGAGACGATGGTTAAGACAGTGCAAGCCTCAATAACAGAGGCGGATAAATTATTTATTCTCGGCTTTAAAAACTGTACACCCGATTGGTCAATCTATAATTTTGAAGCATATCCGTCTATCAAATGGAAGCTTCAAAATTTAGAGAAATTAAAAACTGCTAATTATATAAAGCATACGGAGCTTTATGATAGTTTGAAAAGTAAGCTTAGTGCTATTAACCTGTAAAAACAAAAACCGACCCAAGTGGGTCGGTTTTTTATTATTTTCTAAAACCATTATTATTTTAGAAAATAACACTTCGTAGAGCGTACGGGAATCGAACCCGTATTACCAGGATGAAAACCTGGCGTCCTAACCGTTAGACGAACGCTCCAGGACCCAATTTGTTAATCGGGTTGCAAAAATAGGACGCAATCGCTTTACTGCCAAATCATTTTGGATCTTTTTTCACTTAAAATCTATTTTTTAAGGAGATTGATTAACTGGCCTGTTCGCGCCCTGTGTAATAAGCTTTTGTACCGCAATCCTTTGAAACAACCAACTGTTCGCATAAAACCCGCTATTTTGTTGAATAATTCTTAGTTTTTTATATGTTTTTTAAGCATAAATTTTTAAAAAGATGGTACCTTAGCGTCTCCAATTGAAAAATTAAAATTTATACTATGAGTTCAGTTAAAGTTGCAATCAACGGTTTTGGCCGTATCGGTCGTTTGGTTTTCCGCCAAATTTATAACATGGAAGGAATTGAGGTAGTGGC
>CANGIZ010000043.1 GCA_947454025.1 Bacteroidota bacterium
GAAAAGTGGAAAATGGGTAAAAAAATGATACCTTTGCTCGCCTAAAACACAGGAAATTATAAAGCTATGGCTGGTCAATTAAAAGAAGTAAGAAACAGGATAAAAAGTACTCAAAGTACGCAGCAAATCACTAAAGCCATGAAAATGGTTAGTGCTGCTAAATTACGTCGTGCGCAAGACGCCATTACCCAAATGAGACCTTATGCCCGCAAATTACAAGATATGCTAAGCAATATCATTGGTAGTTTGGAGGGAGATATGAATTTGGCATTGGCCGAAACACGCCCAGTGAACAATGTGTTGTTTATTGTAATTACATCAGATAGAGGTTTGTGCGGAGGCTATAATGCGAATGTGGTTAAATTAGCAAAAGCAACGATCGCTGAAAAATACCCTACTCAAAAAATCACTATTTGGAATATTGGTAAAAAAGGATTTGAAAGCTTATCTAAATCAGGATACAATACCAATGCTGAATATAAAGACATCTTTTTGAACTTAACTTTTGGCAATGTTCAAGCTGCTGCAAAAGCGGCGATGGATGCATTTGCGAATAAAGAGTTTGATGCAATTGAAATTATTTACAGCGAATTTAAAAACGCTGCTACCCAAGAATTTAAGGCAGAACCTTTCTTGCCAATTCCAAAAATTGCGAAGAAAGCAAATCAAAAGAAAACTGATTTTATTTTTGAACCACAAAAAGAAACATTGGTTGCCGAGTTGATGCCTAAGATTTTAAACACTCAATTATTCAAAGCAGTTTTAGACGCGAACGCAAGTGAGCATGGTGCTAGAATGACCGCGATGGATAAAGCAAGTGAGAACGCAAACGAATTATTAAAATCATTGAAAATATCTTATAACCGCGCTAGACAAGCTGCAATTACTACCGAGTTAACGGAAATTGTAAGTGGAGCTGCTGCATTAAACGGATAAGAACTGACTATTATGGAAATTAGTGAAATCATCCCTCATATTGAAGCGTTAATTTTTGCCAGCGATAAAGCTTTAAGTGCAAACGACGTAACTGAATTAATCAACAATGCATTTGCCTTTTTAGAAGAGCGCATTGAATTAGATCAGGTGGAGAGTGCCTTAAATGGTATTCAAGAGAAATATGCTACTGAGTTTTATCCTTTTGAATTAAAACAAAGTGGAGGCGGATGGCAGTTTTTAACTAAGCCTGCTTTTCACAAAACCATTGCTCAATTAAATGGCGATAAATTCTTAAAGCGTCTTTCAAATGCTGCTTTAGAATCTTTAGCAATTATTGCTTACAAACAACCCATTACAAAAGGCGAAGTAGAAGCAATAAGAGGTGTTAACAGCGATTATTCTATTCAAAAATTATTGGAGAAAGAATTAATCGTAATAAGTGGCCGTAATGAATTATTACCTGGTAAGCCACTGGTATATTCTACATCAAAAACGTTCATGGATTATTTTGGTATTAACTCCACCGAGGATTTACCAAAAATTAAAGAAGTATTAGCGGATCAAATTGTAGAGGCTACTGTTATTAAGCCGGAAGACTTTACGGACAACAGCGTTTATGAGCAGGTTTCAGAAGAAGCTGCCGAAGAGCGTGCCGAGGAAGAAACGCCTAATTTACCTGAGGAAACTGGTGACTATGAGGCCGAATCAAACGAAGAAGATACGATTCCTGAAAGTCCTGCTGAATAACAGTTAGTAGTATTTTGCATCCATCCTTTTTTTCAAAATTATACCGTTGATATAATTACCGAACCTAGTTCTCATTGTATCTTCGTGGAATGAAGTCAAGTTTATCCTACGATCAATTAAAGGCGGCCGCAAATGAATATGGCACACCATTGTATGTGTACCATGCCGAAAAAATAAATAGTCAATACCAAAATTTATTAACTCATTTTTCTACGAGCAATACGCGCTTTTTTTATGCGTGTAAAGCGCTTACGAATATTCATATTTTAGACGTTGTAAACCGCGCAGGATGCAATGTAGATTGTAGTTCTATTAACGAAGCGAAATTAGCATTACATGTTGGCTTTGCTCCTCAAAATATTTTATACACAAGTAATAGCGTAAGCTTCGAAGAAATTAGTGAAGCCGCAAGTTTGGGATTGAATGTAAATATTGATAGCTTATCCAATTTAGAGAAATTTGGAGCCAAGTATGGCAACAGTTACCCTGTAGGTGTGCGTGTACGTCCGAATATTATGGCGGGTGGTAATTTAAAGATCTCTACTGGACATGATAAGAGCAAGTTTGGTATTCCTGTAACACAATTAGAGGAGTTAAAAGCGATTCAATCAAAATACAATATCAACATTGCCACTTTGCACATACATACAGGTAGTGAAATTAAAGACGTATCTGTTTTTATTCAATCTGCCGATGTGTTTGATACATTATTAGATCAATTCCCTACCGTGAATGTTTTGGATTTTGGTGGTGGTTTTAAAGTGCCTTATAAACCGAATGAAAAAGGTACAGATATTGCATTATTAGGTGCAGAAGTTGATAAGGCGTTGAAACGCTTATCAGAAAAATATGGTCGACCATTAACAGCTTGGTTTGAACCGGGTAAATATATGGTGAGTGAGTGTGGTTATTTTATTGCACAAGTAAATGTGTTAAAACAATCAGGCGATATTCAATTTGCAGGCATCAACACCGGCTTGAATCATTTAATTCGTCCTATGTTTTATGACTCCTACCATCATATTGATAATATTAGCAACCCTGATGCAGCAAAACAACATTATGCAGTGGTAGGTAATATTTGCGAGACAGATACTTTTGCATGGGATCGTGAAATTCCTACTATTCATGAAGGCGACTATCTTGTATTTTATAATGCAGGTGCTTATGGATATGAAATGGCCAGCAATTATAATGCAAGGTATAAACCAGCGCAGGTATTATTTGAAAATGGAGTCGCTAAATTAATTAGTCGTCGCGATCAATTTGAAGATTTATTGTCTTTACAAATTCCATTAAATAAATAACATGATTGAGATACAACATATCAGTAAAAAATTTGATGATAGGGTTATCCTCCAGGATATTTCTGCGCAGTTTAAACCGGGTATGTGTAATTTAATCATTGGTGCAAGTGGAAGCGGCAAAACCGTTTTAACAAAATGTATTGTGGACTTAATTCAAGCAGATGAAGGACAGATCAACTTTGACGAGGTTGAATTAAGCAAGATGAATAAGGAAGAGCGAAAGGAATTACGCAATAGTATTGGCATGTTATTTCAAGGAAATGCCTTGTTTGATTCTATGACAGTGCAAGAAAATGTAAAGTTCCCCTTAGACATGCTTTCAGATTTAACCGAGGCTGAAAAATTAGAAAAAGTAAATGCCATTTTAGAGCGCGTTAATTTAACTGGCGTGAACGATAAATTTCCTGCTGAAATAAGTGGAGGTATGAAAAAAAGAGTGGGGTTGGCGCGCGCACTAGTGTTAAGTCCAAAATATCTTTTTTGCGACGAGCCCAATTCTGGTTTAGACCCTCAAACATCGATGGTAATTGACAAACTAATCCACGTGTTAACCATTGAATTTAATATTACTACGATTGTTGTGACACACGACATGAACAGTGTAATGGAAATTGGAGATTATATATTATACCTACACCAAGGGCGAAAAGAATGGGAAGGCAGTAATAAAGACATTATCTATAGCCAGAACTTACTTTTAAACAATTTCATTTTTGCATCGGACTTTTTACAAGATGCAAAAACACAAAGAATGTTAGAAGACAAAGAAAATCATAAATCATAATTACAAATAAATAAAGCAATATGAAACGTATAACACAAGTATTGGTTGGCTTAATGAGTCTAATAGCTACATCTGTTCAAGCGCAAACACAGCAGCCAGCACAAAATGTAGACATGAATGCCCCTTATATGAAGGACAAGCATGTGCCTCAATTTAGTATCACCTCCATCGATGGCAAGGAAATCACCAATAAACAATTGCCAACAAAGTACAAATACACTTGCATTATTATATTTAGCCCCGACTGTTCACATTGTGAGCATGAAGCGGCAGAAATCAATAAATATGCTGATAAGTTTAAGGATGTTTTGTTTGTATGGGATAGCTACCGAGACATGGACGCTATTAAGAAATTTGCTACTAAGTTCAACCTAGCTGGACAACCCAATGTGGTGATTGGCCGTGATCCTTCATTCACCATTCCAACCTTCTATCGACCTAAAATGACCCCATTTGTGGCATTATACGAAAAAAACAACCTAGTGAAGGTTTGGGAACAAGGTGCTGAAGTATTTGACCTAATTAAAATCATCCAAGGCAATTAAGGAAATACCTAACTTTGCCCCGTAAAAAATAAACCATTTATTTAAATATACATCCTATGAAAATTACCGTTGTTGGAGCAGGTGCAGTAGGCGCAACATGTGCAGACAATATCGCTCGTAAAGAATTAGCTAGTGAACTAGTTTTATTAGACATTAAAGAAGGCTTTGCAGAAGGTAAAGCGCAAGACATGATGCAGACCGCTGCGTTATTAGGTTTTGATACTAGAATTTCTGGTAGCACAAACGATTACTCAAAAACTGCTAATTCGGATGTAGTGGTAATTACTTCAGGCTTACCTCGTAAACCAGGTATGACGCGTGAAGAATTAATCGGCACCAATGCAGGTATTGTAAAAGGTGTTTGCGAAAACATTTTAAAACACTCTCCAAACGCAATTATTATTGTAATTAGTAACCCAATGGATACAATGACTTACTTAGCATTGCAATCAACTGGTTTACCAAAAAATAGAATTATTGGAATGGGCGGTACTTTAGATAGCGCGCGTTTTAAATATCAATTAAGCACAACATTAAACTGTAGCCCTGCTGATTTAAATGCATTGGTGATAGGTGGACATGGTGATACTACCATGATTCCTTTAATTAAGCACGCTACTTGGAATAGCATTCCAGTAACTAAGTTCTTAAGCGAAGAGCAACAACAAACCATCATCAACGACACCATGGTAGGTGGTGCTACATTAACTAAATTATTAGGCACTTCAGCTTGGTATGCACCAGGTGCTGCAGGAGCTGCATTGGTAGAAAGCATTGTACGTGATGAGAAAAAATTATTTACTTGTTGCGTAAGCTTGAATGGCGAATACGGACAAAAAGATATTTGTCTAGGTGTGCCAGTTGTAATTGGCAAAAACGGTTGGGAAAAAATTGTTGAGATGGATTTATCAGCCGACGAACAAGCAGCATTCAATAAGAGTGCTGATGCAGTAAGAAATATGAACGACGTATTGAAGACTTTATAATTCATCTTCGTTTCACATAACAAAAAAGCCTCGCAAATTATTGCGGGGCTTTTTTATAAAAAGATGATATATTATTACTTAGTGGAGCTAACTGTAATTGATGACGACGAGAATGTTATATTTTGACCCATTATTTCTGTCTCTCCTTTTGAACTTACTGAAGATTTTTTCTCAATAATTAATCCTGTAAGTGCGTTAACAGTCATTGTTCCTGAAACAGTAGCACTGGATGTAAATTTAACTTCTACTCCTTGCATAACTTTTCTTTGTTTATCATTAATGTACCCATTGAAATTTATAATAGCAAACCCATTCGTGATTGATTGAACAGTATAATCGAACGTACTTTTATTACTTGTATCCTTATTTTGTTCAACAACCCAGTGGTCGCCTGGTTTGATTTTGTTAGGCACTGCAATCAAAATTTCCGCATTGATAACATTTAAATTTCCAACAAAATTCTTTACGACATCGAATGAAGCTTCTATTTGCTTGTCTTCAATGGCTTTCCCTTCACTTGAAATATGCAAATCCACGGGTTTGTCAAGTATGACAGACAATATTTTACCAATTTGATTTTCTCTGTCATCTTTTTTATCAGAATCAAAAACCATAGCTTGTCCCATTCCCTCAGTTTTAAGCTGTATTCTTTTAATTGTATGAGTCAATAAAAAGTCAGGTGAAGTAGATTTAACCTCAACATCTATATTCACGGAAACATCACTATTTATTTCCAATTCTTGATCCATTGCATTTTGCTTTATATTAGTCAAAGAATTTGTAAACAGATGTGTTTGTTGTCCTTTGCTAAGATTTATGGAATTTTGGGCATTTACGATTGTGCTGATTGACAATAATAAAGCAATGCATAGTTTTGTTTTTCTCATTAGTAATAGTTTTATTGTTTTCATGTTGTTAATTTGATTTTCTACTCCAATAAATAATCGGAATAATTTTGCGATTTTAATTCACTGCTTAGTCAATGTTATTATTTCTTGTAATAAAAAAAGTGCGAAATGACTTATTTGATCACTAAACTAAATTTAAAATCATTTAGAATATAGGCTAATAGCGGATTCTGTGTATAACAGCTGTAATAAAATCGAAATATACTTAGAAGCAATTCTAAGTTTCAATATGAATCGATACGGATTTTTGAAATATTCAATGTGGATAAAAACAAAAAAAATATTTTACACTTCTTCGTAAAATCTATTTGCTTTTGCTGCAATAGCTGAAATATTTTGTTGACGCATACAAGCAAAATGTCCTTGAGGACATTTTTTGGTGCCATAATTAGAGCAAGGTTGACAAGGCAAATTGGGAACAATGGCATTGTAATACAGCTCCCCTTCGCTGTCGCTTGGATAATAAGGTTCCACCTGTAAAGCAGGGGATGTTGCTCCCCAAATGGCCACTATTTTTTTATGATAAGCGCAGGCAATATATAAGAAGCCTGTGTCATGCGAGATGACTGTTTTAGATTGCTCTACAATTAATGCCGATTCATGTAAACTGAATTTTCCACAAGCATTAAATATCTTTCCTTTATCAATAGCAGCAACCTCCTCCCCTTCAGCTGCATCTTCTTTTCCACCCACCAATACCACTGGATAATTTAATTGCGCACACAACGCTTGAAGTTGTTGAATAGGTAATTTTTTTGACGCAAACGAAGCCCCAATTACCAATGCAATATATCCATCACGATGCGAAGCTGGCAATACGCTTGGGGACAATTGAATATTTGCAGGTACAAAATAGTCTAATCCTTTGCCGTCGTTTACGATACCCAATGGTGCTAGCGTATCTAAACAGCGATCTGTAATATGACGGGTAGGCATAAAATTCCAATGCAGGTTGGTAAGCAGGAACTTTTGCCAAGTCAATTTTTTATAAGTAAGTGCAGGAACGCCCAATGCTCTTTTAATCTTAAAGGTTCTGAAGTTTTTATGCAAGTCAATTACGTAATCAAAATTAATGGATTGTAATGCAGTAATAGTTGCAGATAAATCTCTCTCTAAATAATGAAAATGATCAATATACGGATTCGCTTCGGTTACCGCTTTCATGGAAGGCTTGGTTAAAAAATGTATCTCTACCCCTGGCAATTGTTGCTTTGCAGCTCGAATAGCAGGAGTTGTGAAAACAATATCACCTATCGAAGAAAAACGTATAAAGAGTAAACGCATAAATTATAATTCTTAAACCCGAGTGCCATTAAAAATAACTAAGGAAGCGGATTGTCTAGTTCTAAATAATCCAAATCTTTGTGATAGGTTTCCTCGGTATATACAAAGGCAATTAACGTAATGCTCATTACAATAGTTCCTGTTAAAATACCACTTTGAATAATGGTCCAACCCAATTGCTTTTGTAAAATATCTAGGAATAAAAAATTAATTAATGGCAATGCACCACGTACCATATTCGGAATGGTGGTAGCTGCTGTAGCTCTTAAATTGGTGCCAAATTGCTCCGCTGCCATTTGATTGAATATTGCCCAGTAACCGGTACTAAAACCAAGTAAGCCGCAAATGGCATACATTCTTTCGTCATTTTGATTGTACACCGAAAAAAACAATACCATCGCAATCGTATTCAAAGAATAAAATACCAATAAAGCTTTTTTACGGCTTTTAAAATATTGACTCACATAGCCAATCACCAA
The DNA here is from genome assembly GCA_947454025.1 of Bacteroidota bacterium. Classification (GTDB taxonomy): domain Bacteria; phylum Bacteroidota; class Bacteroidia; order Chitinophagales; family Chitinophagaceae; genus Sediminibacterium. Next base: position 7,977 of record CANGIZ010000043.1, read on the forward strand.
GTCTCCTAATGCTATGCCTATATAAGCAAACATCACAGAACGACCAGAATCAATTAAGTTCACTCCATACAATCCAGTTGCAAACTTATTACTATAATTCACCAATACACCAATCACAAACCAAGTTGGCAATCCTATCAAAATAGCTTTCATGTATTTTGAAAATCTTTTTCGATTGGTAAAAAATTGTAGAAAATTGCCTTTTTCAATGTTTGCCAACTTCGCAGACTCGAACATAAAGGACTCGGCAACACGAATACGCAATATTAATAAGAAAACCCCTAGCACACCTCCTATTTGATAACACAATCTCCAATCTTTAGTAAATTGAAAAGTAAAGTAAGCGAAAACAGCTCCAAACAATCCAATGCCCGCTACCATACTCGTTCCTATTCCTCTTTTATTTTTTGGTAACATTTCAGAAACTAATGTAATGCCTGCTCCCAATTCTCCTGCAAGCCCGATACCGCCCATAAAACGGCAATAAGCATATTGATCTACATTATGAACAAAGGAGGTTAAAATATTTGCAATAGAATATAATAAGATAGAACCGAACAACACTTTTAATCTTCCTTTTTTATCGCCAATCACACCCCATAAAATACCGCCAATTAACAAACCCGACATTTGCCAATTAATGATATGGGCGCTGTCCACTATGATTGTTTCGGCAGTGGCGCCTACCGATAATACACTTGGCTGACGCACAATAGTAAATAATAATAAGTCATATACATCCACGAAGTAGCCTAATGCAGCAACAAATACAGGCAAGGATAGCAATCCAATTTGGCGATTGGTTGTCATAAGAAATATTTATTTTGATTTATGTGTAACAACTTTAATTATCACAGGAACTGTTGTCACAAATACAATACCTAATACAATCACCTCTAAATGTTTTTTCAAATCAAATTGAAAATGATTTAGTATCCAAGCTTGTAGAAAATGGCCGGCGCATAACATACTTGCCACCCAAGCTAAACTTCCTACTATATTAAAATATATAAACTTGTTTTTATCCATTCTCACAATACCTGCTATAATGGGAGCAAATGTGCGCACAATAGGAATAAAACGAGCAATCACAATGGCTCTTCCTCCATGCTTTTCATAAAACTCTTGCGCTTGTACTAGATATTTTTTCTTAAAAAACATATTCTCTTTCCAATCAAACATAGCAGGACCCACATTCTTTCCAATGTTATATCCTATATAGTTACCAATGATTCCTGCAACAGAAATAAATGAAAAAACAATAAATAAATTCAACCATTCATTATTGGATGCAAATATTTGAGCAGCCAAAGGTGCACTATAAATACCTGCTACAAAAAGCAGACTGTCTCCTGGTAAAAAGAATCCAAAAAACAAACCAGTTTCTGCAAATACAACTAGTAGCAATAACCACAAACCTCCATTCTCGATATAATATTGAGGTTGCAATAATTGACTCCAATGAAAAGCATCTAGTAAATGAATCATTATAATTTTTTTAGGCTTGTTGAGTTTCTTCTAAAGCACCTTCCCATTTGCTTACCACCGTTGTAGCTAAGCTATTGCCTAATACATTGGTTGCAGTACGGAACATATCGCAAAAATGGTCAATGGGTAAAATCAAGGCGATACCTTCCGGCGGAATATGGAACATGGCACAAGTTGCAGTTACTACAACTAGTGAAGCACGTGGCACACCTGCAATGCCTTTACTTGTAAGCATTAACACAATCAACATAGTCAATTGTGTTCCGATATCCAAATGTATTCCATAAGCCTGTGCAATTGCCATACTAGCAAATGTCATATACATCATACTTCCATCTAAGTTAAATGAATAACCTAATGGCAAAATGAAAGAAACAATTTTATCCTTACATCCAAACTTCTCTAACTCCTCTGTTAATTTAGGAAAAACCGCTTCGCTACTTGTAGTGCTAAAAGCAATGATTAATGGATTAGAAATAATTTTTAATAAAGAAGGCATGCGCTTTCCTAAAATAATAAAACCAACTGTAATTAATACCACCCACAAAACCCCGATACCCATTAAGAAGTATAAAAGGTATTTTCCATAAAATAAGAATACTGATAATCCTTTGGTTGCAATTACTGCAGCCAAAGCTCCAAAAACACCTAGTGGAGCAAAGTTCATTACATAGCCTACCATTTTTAAAATAATATGTGCAGTGCTATCTAACGCCTTTATTAATCCTTTTGCTGGTTCTCCAATGGCAGCCGCAGCGACACCAAAGAAAATACTGAATATCACAATTTGTAAAATCTCGTTATTGGCTAATGCTTCAAACATGCTTTTTGGAAATACATGTTCTATAAAACCGCCTAAACTAAAGCCTTGGGTTTTGCCCATTAAATCTTTGGCACCTGTTACATCGGCATTGGATAAAGCAATTCCTTCGCCTGGCTTTAACAAATTCACTAATACTAACCCAATCAACAAACTCATAAGTGAAGCTGTAATAAACCAAAGTAATGCCTTGCCCCCTACGCGTCCCACTGTTTGTAAATCACCCAATTTTGCAATACCCACCACCAAGGTTGTAAACACCAATGGCGCAATAATCATCTGGATTAAACGCAAAAAGATGGTCGTTAATAACTTTATATTTTTGGAGAAAACCTCAATAGTGGCTTGCTCGTAATTTTCATGTATAATGTACCCTAATGCAACACCTGCAACCATGGCAACGATTATATACAGAGTTAGTTTATTAGATTTTTTCATAGGCTGTTAGGTATGCAATATAAGACATATGTCACAAAAAAATACCCCCGAAAATGCCATGTCATTCATAAAAAAGACACTCTTTTTTGCGAAAAAAGTGCTATTTTTCAACTTATAAAACAATACTATGAGTTTATTTAGAAAAAAGGACCTGGCTGCCATGTTAGCACAAGCCGAAGATGGCGGTAAAGGTTTAAAACGCACATTGGGTGCGGGTAATTTAATTGCATTAGGCGTTGGCGCTATTATAGGTGCTGGTTTATTTGTAAGAACTGCTGCCGCTGCTGGACAGGCTGCTGGACCTGCTGTAACTTTATCATTTATTGTAGCAGCTGTAGGTTGTGCTTTTGCAGGTTTATGTTATGCAGAGTTTGCTGCCATGATTCCTATTTCGGGTAGTGCTTATGCATATTCTTATGTAACTATGGGTGAAACTGTAGCTTGGATTATTGGATGGGCTTTAATTATGGAATACGCATTGGGTGCGGCTACTGTATCTATTGCATGGAGTGAATATTTAAACAAGCTGCTTGGAGGAGGCATCCCATATGAATGGAGTCATTCACCTTTCGAAAGCATTACCGATACAGCAGGTGTTTTACACCATGGTATCATGAATGCACCTGCATTAATTATTCTTTTATTATTGACTTTATTGCTAATTAAAGGAACACAAGAGTCTGCTATAGTGAATGCAATCATTGTATTTATTAAAGTAGCGATTGTAATTATCTTTATTATTATCGGATGGCAGTTTATCCGTCCCGAGAATCATACACCTTATTTAATTCCTGCGAATCAACCTCCTGTTTTAGATGGCGCTGGCAAAGTAGTCGCTGATTACTCAGGTGCCTTTAAGCATGGCTGGGGTGGCGTATTGGGTGGTGCCGCTATTGTGTTCTTTGCCTTTATTGGTTTTGACGCAGTATCAACAGCAGCTCAGGAAGCTAAGAATCCAAAAAGAGATATGCCAATTGGTATTTTAGGATCATTGGTGGTATGTACTATTTTATACATTTTATTTGGTCACGTATTAACTGGTGTAGCACCATGGACTGATTTTGTAGATCCTTTAAAAGGTCGTGAAGCTTCAGTTGCTTATGCTATTTCAACTTATATGACTGGGTATGGCTGGTTAGCGACTGCAGTAACAGTGGCTATCTTGGCAGGATTTAGTTCAGTTATTTTAGTAATGTTAATGGGACAATCTCGTGTGTTCTATTCAATGGCCAACGATGGTTTATTGCCAAAAGTATTCTCTGATTTACACCCTAAATACCGTACACCTTACAAATCAAACTGGATCTTGTTTGTATTTGTGGGTGCATTTGCTGCATTTGTACCAGGTAGTGTTGCAGGCGACTTAACTTCATTTGGCACCTTATTTGCCTTTGTATTAGTTAGTGCTGGAGTTTGGATTTTACGTGTTAAATCACCAGGAATGGAAAGACCATTTAAGACTCCATTAGTGCCTTTGGTACCTATTTTAGGAGCTGTTATTTGTTTAGCTATGATTTTTGCATTGGATGCACAAACCCTAAAAGTGGCATTCGCTTGGATGGCTTTAGGTTTGATAGTTTACTTTGCTTATAGCCGCAAACACAGTAAATTGAACGAAGGAGCTTAATTCTTCTAAGAATATATAGGAATAGCCAGACTGAATTGTCTGGCTATTTTTTTTGCCTTATTTTTGCAGACCTTAAATAAATACTATGGGAAGGATATTTGAAGTAAGAAAAGCCACCATGTTCAAGCGATTTGACCGTATGGCTAAGCAATTTACCCGCATTGGTAAAGAGATTGTAATTGCAGTAAAAGCAGGCGGACCGAATCCGGATGACAATCCGGCATTAAGAAGATGTTATCAGAATGCGCGAAGTGCTGGTATGCCAAAGGATAGAGTGGAAGCTGCCATTAAGCGTGCGATGGGTAAAGACACAAGTAACTACGAAGAAATTTTATACGAAGGGTACGCACCACATGGTGTGGCATTATTAGTGGAAACCGCAACCGACAACCATGTAAGAACTGTTGCCAATGTGAAAAGTCATTTTAACAAAGGCGGTGGTGCAATGGGCAATAGCGGAAGCGTAAGTTTTCAGTTTAAGAAAATGGGTGTGTTTAAATTAAATCCAGAAGGCTTGGTAATGGATGATTTGGAATTGGAATTAATTGACCATGGTTTAGACGAATTAGGAGAAAGTAATGACGACAACGGCAATCCTATTTTAGTATTAAGATGTGCATTCACTGACTTCGGAAATTTGCAAAAAGAATTAGAAGCAAAAAAATTAAATGTAATTAGTGCCGAGTTCGAGTGGATTCCATCAACTACTGTTCCAGTTACCGATGAACAAGCCGAAGACATTAGTAAATTAATTGAAAGATTAGAAGAAGACGAGGATGTAAATAAAGTCTTCCACAACATGGGGTAGGTTTTATGAAACTTACTACAACGATATTATTAGCAGGGTGTCTTTTACCAAAAATAAAAGACACCACTAAGCCTGTTTTTAATATGTATGCAATTACGCATGACATGCAAGTACCTGCAAATTACTACACTACTAAAACAGGATTTTTCTGTAATATGGAAAGGGCTGTTGAAAAACAAACCAAGGTACAAGTAAAAGTACGATTGGGCTCCTTAGAGCATACTCAAAAACTAGAGGGGTATAATTTATCTACGCTACCAGCGGCTCACTAAAGGCTACTCTGCCATCATCTCACTAATCACCTGAACAATATCTTCGGTATTAGGTTTAGAGAAATAGTCTCCATCACTTGCATAGGCAGGACGGTGATCTTTTGCACTTATGGTTCTTGCTGCAACGTCTAACCATCTGTAGCCTCCTTGCTTTTCAATCACTTGTTGATACATATAAGCGCTTGCGCCACCTGGTACATCTTCGTCAACAAATACTATACGATTTGTTTTTTTGAGTGATGCAACAATCATATGGTTAATGTCAAATGGCAATAAGGTTTGTACGTCGATAATTTCACATTCAATGCCTAAGGCACTTAAACGTAAAGCAGCATCTTCAATAATTCTTAATGTAGAACCATAGGATACCACTGTAATATCATCTCCTTCTCTTATTACTTCGGGCTTACCCAAGGCAACTGTAAACTCAGTGATATTATTAGGCATGGTTTCTTTTAAACGATAACCATTTAAACATTCAATTAATAAAGCAGGGTCATTGCCTCTTAATAAAGTATTGTACATACCTGCAGCTTGCACCATATTACGCGGCACACAAACAAACATACCTCTTAAAGAATTAATAATCATACCCATTGGAGAACCACTATGGAAAATGCCTTCTAAACGGTGACCTCTTGTTCGAATAATTACAGGACTACTTTGCATACCATTACTACGATAATGAATTGTAGCCACGTCATCACTCAAAGTTTGTAATCCATATAATAGGTAATCTAAATATTGAATTTCTGCAATAGGTCTTAATCCACGCATTGCCATACCATGGGCTTGTCCCATAATAGTTTGCTCTCTAATGCCTGTATCAAAAATACGATCTACACCATGTTTAGCTTGCAACCCAGCAAATCCTTGGTTAACGTCTCCAATATTTCCTAAGTCTTCTCCGAACGCATACACAAAAGGATTGGTTGCAAACAATTGATCAAAGTATTCATTCAATACTTCGTATCCATTTATCACTTTTGAATTTTCATCAAAAATAGGATCTACCACCGATACATTCAATGTACTCTTTTGAGTTTGATTGTATAAGTGCTTGCTATAATAAGGTGCTTCCTGTTGTAAATAATTACTTAGGAAACTTTTAATGGCAGCTGCATTAGGATGAGTAGGCATCGCTTCCACCAAAGTATTCAAAGTCCTAAAAATATTTCTCTTTAAAGGTTCTTTATTGCTAACGAGCTCTTGTAAAATTTCATTGGCTTGTTGCAAAGCTGCACCCTCTAATCCTTGTTGTGCAATAGCCACACCTTCATTTAATTTTTCTTTAATGGGTGTAATATATTTGGACCACGCTAATTCTTTGGCCGCTCTCACTTCTTTTTTCACTTCCGACTCCATCTCTTGTAATGCTTCTTCGGTCGTTAATTCATTTACAATTAACCACTCGCGCATTTTTTTATTACAATCCATTGAACGCTCCCAGTCCAAACGTTCAGGACTCTTATAGCGCTCATGACTACCACTGGTTGAATGTCCTTGAGGTTGTGTTAATTCTTGTACATGAAATAATACGGGAATATGCGTTGCTCTTGTATAGGCAATACCTTGTTCGAAGGTTTCACACAAAGCAGCATAATCCCAACCTTTGACAGTAAATATTTTAATACCATTGGTTCCTTCTTTTTTCTCAAATCCTTTTAATGCTTCTGAAATAGAACCTTTTGTAGTTTGCAAATTTGTAGGCACCGAAATACCATAGCCGTCATCAAAAACAACAATCGCTAAAGGCGCTTGAATTACACCCGCAGCATTTACGGTTTCCCAAAAATGACCTTCGGAAGTACTTGCATCTCCAATGGTACAAAAACAAACCTCGTTACCATCATTGCTTAAATGTGCAAATTGATCCTTGTGTTTAGAAGATCTAAAACAATTGGAAGCAAAAGCCATTCCTAAACCTCGCACCATTTGTCCTGCAGTAGGAGCAATGTCGGCAGAGATATTGTATTGATTAACTAAATGATTCCACTCCCCTTTTGCATTCACAAATTCAGTGGCAAAATGCGCATTCATATTTTTACCACCACTGTAAGGATCGTTATGAACGTCGGCATATAATTGTGAGAAATAATGTTCCGTGTTCGCAACACCCAACGCAAACATAAAAGTTTGGTCGCGGTAATAGCCACTTCGAAAATCACCTTTTTGAAAAAATTTTGCAAGGGCAACCTGTGCCACTTCTTTGCCATCTCCAAAGATGCCAAATTTTGCCTTTCCTGTTAACACTTCTCTTCGTCCCAATAAACTAACTTCTCTGCTTGTTAATGCCACACGATAGTCGGCTAATACAGAGCTGCGAAACGCCTCAAAAGAGAGCATGTCCTGGGTAGATACTGCTTCGGCTGTGGATTCCATTTTACAAAAGTAGGGGTCAAAATGCAATAAAAATCAATTCATAGATAAAAACACCTAATTAAGGTTTTTTCAATAATTTAGCCTATCAAAATTGGGTAAAAATAAGTCAAAATCATGGCTTACAACCCGAAGATGTAACCACTTTAAACAATACACATTATGAAAATAAAATGCTTGTTATTTGCCTTATTCATCGCAGTTGGTGGCTTTGCTCAAAGCACTATTAAATTTGACCAAATCAACCATAATTTTGGAAAAATTAAAAAAGGCATTCATAAATCTGTTGTATTTAATTACACCAACTTAGGCAATAAACCAGCGGTGATTGAATTTGCCAACGCAGAGTGCGGATGTACACAACCCGACTACAATCAAAATCCAGTTTTGAAAGGCCAAAAAGGAAGTATTAAAGTTACCTACACGGCACCAAACGAAGGCGTTTTTAAAAAACGTGTTACTGTAAAATATGCAGGAGAAAAAGACGTGACTGAATTAGTGATTGAAGGAGAAGTCATCAAATAGCACTTTATATTAACTTACATCAGTTAATATTTATAACAATTACTTATACACGAAGCGCTCATTTTACAATGGGCGCTTTTTTATTATATAGCATGCACTTATCTTTGCTTGAATGATAACTATTAGTGAACGCGGAAAAAACATGCCCTCTTCTCCTATTCGGAAATTGGCTTCCTATGCAGATGCTGCAAAAAAAGAAGGCGTTAAAGTTTATCATTTAAATATTGGACAGCCCGATATTGAAACGCCTGCTATTATGATGGAAGCAGTGAGCAATGCACATTTAAAAGTATTAGAATATACCGACAGTGCAGGCATTTTAAGTTTCAGAAAAAAATTAGCGGCGTATTATCAATCCAAAGATATTCATGTTGACTTTGGCGATATTTTAATTACCATTGGTGGTAGTGAAGGTATCTTATTTGCATTTATGGCTTGCTTGGATGTGGGCGATGAAATAATTGTACCTGAACCTTTCTATGCCAACTATATTGGCTTTGCCATGGCAGCAGGCATTAAAATTATTCCAATTACTTCTACTATTGAATCAGGATTTGCTTTGCCGCCTATTGATTCCTTTAAAGAAAAAATTACGGCAAAAACAAAAGGCATTTTTATTTGCAATCCTAACAATCCTACTGGCTATGTGTATAGCGAAAGCGAATTATTGGCGATTCGAGATTTAATTAAAGAAAAAGATTTGTATTTATTTTCGGACGAAGCCTACACTGAATTTAGCTACGAAGGAAATGTAAAAAGCACCCTTACATTAGAAGGTGTTGAGGACCGTGTAATTATGATTGATACCTTTTCAAAAAAATACTCTGCATGTGGTGCACGTATTGGGGCTTTAGTAACTAAAAACAAAACAGTCATCGAAGCGGTGATGAAGTTTTCACAAGCAAGATTAAGTCCGCCTACATTAGAGCAAATTGCTGCGGAAGCTGCATTGAGTTTGCCTGCCAATTATTTTGAAGCAACGAGGGCTGAATATAAAAGCAGACGTGATACTTTAATAAGCCGACTTTCTAAAATGGAAGGTGTGTATTGCCAAAGTCCACAAGGTGCTTTTTATGCAATGGCAAAATTACCTGTGACTGATACCAACGCTTTTTGCCAATGGTTACTCACTGATTTTAGAAAAGACAATGCAACCATTATGCTTGCACCTGCAAGTGGGTTTTATACTACCCCTGGCCTTGGAAAAAACGAAGTTCGTTTGGCCTATGTGTTAAACGAGCAGGACATTAACTCAGCGATGGACTGCTTAGAGGTAGCATTAAAAACTTATCAGCAAACGCATTAAGGCCTCACCACAATCGATTGCGTAAATAATAAATATACCAATCATCCTTTTTTCGCTACTATTTATAATTTTTTAACAATAAGTTGTTTTAGAAGTCATACTTCTAGACTAATTTCGTGTTGTTATAGTGTGGGTTTGATTTTAAACTATAGCAAGCAATCGTAAACAGCCCGTTGTTTCTACAATGGGCTTTTTTTATGCCCTATCCATATTCAAATCTTACAGCAAATAAAAAGCCCCCCGATTACTCGGAGGGCTCTATAATAATTAGATCAACTAAATATTAGTCAACATCCCAGAAAATTTTCGTTGCTAAAGGATCAATTGTTCCTTGAGCAGTTACGTTCGCACCATTAGAACCGAATTCAGTTCCAGGGTAGTATAAACGTAATGGACGAGCAGTTCCTACATAGTTCTTAGACTGTGGAGTAACTGGGTAGTTATTTTTACGGTACTCAGACCATGCTTCTAAACCATTGAAGTTTGCATAAGCTAACCATTTTTGGTAACCAATTGCTTGTAACTTATTAGTTGAAGCTGCAAAGTCAACATCTTGAACACCGCTTGCTAATAATCTTGTCGCATCAGCTGCAGTTGCACCTAATGTACGGTAAGATTCTTTCACACCCGCCTCATAATAAGACTGAGCAGTTCCAGTAAAGTTGATCGATGCACCATAACGTTGTTTAGCTTCTGCTAAGTTCAATTGCGCTTCAGCAGCAGTTAACAATAAGTATGATTTGTTGTAAGCACCTTTTACTAATACTGATGGGCCAGGAGCAGAAGTAACGGCAGGTAAGAAACCAGCGCTAGATCCGAAAGGCACACCCACATAGTTTGCAGCGAATTCGTCTTTAGTACTTACACCAGGGTTAGCACCATTTTCGTTTCCAATTGCATAAAAGATACGCTTTAAACGTACTGTATCACCAGTAGATTTTAAGTTATTGACAAAGAACTCTGTACCTCTTGGCCAGTTGTTATATGCTCTTCTTGCACTTGTTTCGCTATAACCATATAAGTCGTAGAAAGGGTTAATTTGACCAGCAGAAGCTACATAGCCAGGGTTCACACCTGCATCAGCACCAGATAAAATACCTGTACCTTCTGCAGCAATTTTGTTTACCTCTGCAGTGATATAACTATCTCTACCAGAAACTCTAGCTTGACGCATTAAAATACGCAATTTCAAAGAGTTTGCAAATTTTACCCAGTTGGTTGTATTTCCTTTAAAGATGATATCAGAACCTGTGTAAGCACTTGCAAATGCATTTGCTTTTAAGTCCACAATTGCACCGTCTAATAAAGTAATTAAACCTTCGTAAACTGCTTTTTGATCATCAAACTTAGGCGCTAATTTTTTAACACCTTGTAAAGATTCGCTGAAAGGAATGTTACCATACATATCAACTAACTTTTGGAAGTTGTATGCTTGCATTACTTTAGCTGGTCCTTTTAAGTAAGATTGATTTGCTGCATCAGCGTTATCGATAACATATTGATAATCGTAAAGGTTATCATACGTGTTATCCCAATAGTTAAAATCACCATTGGTAAAGCTGTAAGAGAATAAAGTAGTACTAATGATATAACCATTAGACTGTGTCCATTGACCACCCCATACCATACCGGTCTCATTTGGAGAAACCATATTGATGGCAGTTTGGTTCAATGCGTTCGCTAGAACGTACGCTGGCGTAGCGGTTGGAAGTGCGTTCGGGTTGGTATTGACATCAAGATAGTCTTTTTTACAACCTGTACCCACAAGAACCAAAAACGCGGCGATATATAATGTATTTAGTTTCATATCTATTGTTTTAGTTAGTGGTGATTAAAAAACAAAGTTTAC
>CANGIZ010000044.1 GCA_947454025.1 Bacteroidota bacterium
GGTAGGGCGGATTCCACTCAATACAATTTCCTTTTCCATAGCTGTGCGAAGATAATGAAACAAGACCCCATTTTTTGCTATCTTTTTGGGATATTTGTACCCAATCCAAAAAAAATAGTTTGAGCCAAGCCTCTCTTTTACAAAGCCCCATCGAATACCTTAAAGGCGTAGGCCCTTTGAGGGCAGATATGCTTAAAAAAGAGCTGAATTTGTACACTTTTGGCGACCTTTTACACCATTTCCCACACCGTCATATCGACAAGACCCAAGTGACTCCCATTGGCCAAGTAAACCCGCAAATGGATTTTGTGCAGGTAAGAGGGGTGATGCAAGGGATTGACATAATAGGAGAAAAGCGTTCTAAAAGGATGGTGACCCAATTAAAAGATAATACTGGGCAAATAGAATTGGCCTGGTTTCAGGGGATTAATTGGGTGCAAAAGAATATCGCAGAAGGTCAGGCTTATTTGGTATTTGGAAGGGTGAGTTTTTTTAATGGACGTGCTCAAATTGTGCATCCCGAAATTGAACCTTATGTGGCAGCTAACGCAAGTCAAAAATCTTTGCTCGAGCCCGTTTATCCTTCCACCGAAAAATTAAAGTCACGCGGATTGAATGGAAAGCAAATTGGTAAATTAACGCAAACATTATTTCAACAAATTAGTGAGCGTGATTTGCCAGAGAATCTGCCAGCTCATTTGTTAAAAGATAGAATGGGAAGATGGGAAGCCTATAGACAAATTCATTTCCCAAATTCGCAGGAGCAGTATAAGAAAGCCTTGTCCAGACTGGTTTTTGAAGAACTATTTATTGCACAAGTGCGTTTGAATTTAATAAAAATTGATCGACATAAAAATAGTCAAGGCCATAAATTTGAAAAAGTAGGGGACTATTTTAATACTTTTTATAATGAACATTTACCCTTTCAATTAACGGGTGCACAAAAAAGAGTTATTAAAGAAATTCGCCAGGACACAGCGCGTGGATTTCAAATGAATCGTTTGTTGCAAGGAGATGTGGGTAGTGGTAAAACCATGATTGCATTGCTTTCCATGTTGATTGCAGCGGATAATGGATATCAGAGTTGTATGATGGCACCCACCGAAATTTTAGCACAACAACACTATGCGAGTTTAAAGGAATTATTAAAAGAAATGCCGTTGGAAGTAGCGTTGTTAACAGGTAGTACAAAAATTGCAGAACGCCGTCGTATTTTACAAGGTTTAATGGATGATACGATTCATTTTGTAGTGGGAACGCATGCAATCATTGAAGAAGTAGTACAATTTAAAAATTTAGGATTGGCAGTCATTGACGAGCAACACAGGTTTGGTGTAGCGCAAAGAGCACAGCTTTGGAAAAAGTCAAAAGTGCCCCCGCATGTTTTGGTGATGACAGCAACGCCTATTCCTAGAACCCTTTCCATGACTGCGTTTGGCGATTTGGATTATAGTGTAATGGATGAATTGCCTCCAGGTAGACAACCTATTAAAACGGTTCATCGATATGAAACTTCACGTGCAAGTGTAATGGATTTTGTAAAGACTGAAATCACCAAAGGAAGGCAAGCTTATTATGTATATCCATTGATTGAAGAGAGTGAAAAAATGAGTTATGAAGATCTGATGCAAGGTTACGAGCAAGTGAAAAGTTTTTTCCCAGAACCTAAGTATAAAATTAGCATGGTGCATGGTAAGCAAAAGAATATAGAGAAGGAAACTAATATGCAAAGGTTCATAACTGGGGATACGCAAATATTAGTTGGTACAACTGTGATTGAAGTGGGTGTGAATGTGCCTAATGCAAGTGTGATGGTGATTGAGAGTGCTGAAAAATTTGGATTGTCGCAATTGCATCAGTTAAGGGGCCGCGTGGGTAGAGGTTCGGAACAGAGTTATTGTATTTTGTTAAGTAGTGTAAAAGCGAGTAGAGAAGCGAAGAACCGATTGAAAATCATGTGTGATACCAATGATGGCTTTGTGATTGCTGAAAAGGATTTAGAGCTTCGTGGACCAGGAGATATAGATGGGACAAGGCAGAGCGGAGCCCTTAATTTCAGATTAGCTAATATCATAAATGATCGTCAGGCTTTAGAAGAAGCAAAAAACGAGGCTTACGCCATTTGTGAAAAGGATCCAAGCCTCATGGCACCTGAAAATGCAGCCATACGTGCTTTTTTACAAGCACAAAAGTCCAAAATTGGCTGGGGCAAGATTGCATAAAACACTTAAATTTTTAAGTATCTTGCAAGTGCGCAAATAAGATTTAATGCTTAAAAGAATAAACTATGAAATACCTGCCACTCGACAATAAAATATTTATACAAAACAGAAAACGTTTTGTATCTAAAATGCAAAAAAATAGTATTGCCATTTTTGTAAGCAATGATGAATTCCCAATGAACGGGGATGCTTTACATGGCTTTAAGCAAAACAGTGATTTATTTTGGTTGTCTGGCATTGAACAAGAGGGAACGATGGTTGTTTTGTTTCCGGATAATCCTGATCCGAAATTTAGAGAAGTATTGGTACTGGTACGTCCACAAGAATTAAAGGAAATTTGGGACGGCAAACGTTTAAGAGCACATGAAGCAACTGCTATTTCAGGAATGACAACGATTGTTTGGGAAGATGTGTTAGATGGTATGTTGCAACAGTGGATTCATTTGGCGGATGCGATTTATTTAGATTCAAACGAGAATGATCGTAAAAATAATTTAGTGCGCACCTCGGAATACAGATTCATTGATGAAACGAAATCACGCTATCCTTTGCATCAATATTTACGTGCTGCTAAGTTGTTAAAGGAATTACGCGGCATTAAAACTAAAGAGGAAGTAGTGGTGATTCAAAAAGCAATTGATATTACCGAAGTTGCTTTTAGAAGGTTATTGCAATTCATCAAGCCAGGTGTTTTTGAGTATGAAATTGAAGCAGAAATTTATCATTCATTTTTAAGTCAAAGAGCTACTGGTGCTGCTTATCATAGTATTATAGCTAGTGGTGACAATGCACGTACCTTGCATTATGTAAGTAATAACAATGAGTGTAAGGATGGGGAATTAATTTTAATGGACTTTGGTGCTGAGTATGGCGGGTACAATGCCGATTTAACAAGAACGGTTCCAGTAAATGGTAAATTTACAAAGCGCCAAAAGGAAGTTTATAATGCATGTTTGCATTTACATGATTATGCAAAGTCTATTCTAAAACCAGGTATTAGTATTTTAAAATATACCGATAAAGTAGGTGAAGAAGCTACAAAACAATTTCTGAAAATAGGATTGTTGTCAAAGGCTGATTTAAAAAATGAAGACAAAAATAATCCAGCTTATCGCAAGTATTTATACCATGGCATTTCGCATCACTTAGGAATTGATGTGCATGATTTAGGGACAAGAACAGAGCCTATTCAAGCAGGCATGGTGTTTACAGTAGAGCCAGGTATTTATATAAAGGAAGAAGGAATGGGAGTTCGCATTGAAAATAATGTATGGATTACCAAAACTGGTAATCAAGATTTATTTAAAAATATTCCGATTAAGGCCGAAGAAATTGAAGCATTAATGCGTCGTAAAAAATAAATTTTGAATAAAAAATAGTTCATGAAAAAACAGATCCCCAATTTTATTACCCTGCTTAATTTATTCTTTGGATGCATGGCCATCATGTCGGCATTTCAGGCAGGTGCGATGGCGTCGATTGAAGAAACAGGGGATATGATTATAGAAATCCCAGAGCCCATTTTTTACGCAAGTTTATATATTGGTTTAGCAGGATTAATGGACTTTTTAGATGGCTTTGTAGCCCGCTTATTAAAAGTGTCATCGGATATGGGGAAACAGTTGGATTCATTAGCCGATGTAGTAAGTTTTGGTGTTGCACCAGCATTCATCGTGCTTCAATTTTTGAGACTTTCCTTAGCGAACGATGTAAACGCACTTTCCCATAATTCCATTTGGATTTTACCTGCTTTTTTAATTCCCATGGCAGGAGCTTATCGACTAGCTAGGTTCAATATTGACAATGAACAAACAACTTATTTTAAAGGAGTGCCTATTCCCATGATTGGTATTTTAACAGCAGCCTTCCCTTTGATTTATTGGCAGTCTCAGTCCAAACTGTTTTCAAAACTAATTTTAAGCCCTGTTTTTTGGTATGTATATATTTTGTTAGTTTCTTTTTTAATGATCATGAAAACCCCGATGTTGGCATTGAAAGGCTTAGGGAACAAGAAAAAGCTAATACTACCGCTTGTATTAGTGGTATTGGAAATTGCAATTACAGCTGTATTTTTTAAATGGATGGCCATTCCATTTGGCTTTATTGGCTATTGCTTAGTATCTTTGTTTTATAAGAAAACCATCACTCAATAAGAATCAATCCTATGTTATTTCAAGTACAGATTAAAGTAATGCCATTAAAAGATTTATTAGATCCTCAAGGTAAAGCCGTTTTGGGCGGTTTGCATAATTTAGGAATGAATGGTGTACAGGACGTAAGAGTAGGCAAGCATATCACTTTGCAAATTGAAGCAGCTAATGAGGCAGCTGCAAGAACAGTTGCGGAAGATGCAAGTAAAAAGTTATTGGCAAACGCAGTGATGGAGTATTTTGAAATTGAATTTGTTCAAGCTTAGTTGCTCAATTATCCCAATTTAATATGTTGTATTTAGTACCCACCCCAATTGGGAATTTGAAAGATTTCACCTTTAGGGCGGTAGAGGTATTAAATGAAGTAGATTTTATTTTATGTGAGGATACACGTACTTCTTCTAAATTATTACAACATTATAATATCCATAAACCACTAACTCCTTATCATCAACATAATGAGCATAAGGTAGTGGATCATTTAGTACAGCAATTACAAGCTGGTAAAAAAATAGCACTTATAACAGATGCCGGAAGTCCAGGAATTTCAGACCCTGCTTTTTTATTAGTCCGAGCATGTAAAGCGGCTGGGGTAGCGGTAACAAGTTTGCCGGGCGCAACTGCCTTTGTGCCAGCTTTAACCAATAGTGGTTTGCCAGCAAGTAGATTTGCGTTCGAAGGTTTTATCCCTTTAAAAAAAGGAAAGAAAACATTGATGGAGTCTTTAGTGAATGAAGAGCGCACCATGCTTTTTTATGAAAGCCCAATGCGTTTGGTAAAAACCTTGGAATTATTTGCTTCCTATTTTGGAGGAGATCGTAAAGCAGCAGTAAGCCGAGAACTTACTAAAATGTTCGAAGAAAATATCACCGACACTTTGGACAATCTAATCCTGCATTTTTCTACAAAGCAGGTTAAAGGGGAGATTGTAATAGTTGTTGAAGGAAAACAATAATCATTCTTCCTGTCAGTTGGTATGCTCCCAAATTTTGCATAAATTCATTCCTTGAATACAAATTTAAATTAAAGAGTTATGTTAAATAAAGTCGCTTCTTTAGCACTATGTCTTATCATGTCGGTGCTCGTGTCAAACGCACAAGCTGAACGTTGGCAACAACATATTGCTTATACCATTAAAGCCAACTTAGATGTTAATACAAATATTATTAATGGCTCAGAGGACGTGGTATACGATAACAATTCTACCGACACGTTAAAGAAAGTATATTTTCATTTATACTGGAATGCATTTCAGCCCAATTCAGCAATGGATACGCGTAGTCGTGAATTAGGTAAAACAATGTTAACGAATCGAAAAGGAGAACAAGTGCCCGACTGGGATGCACGTGTTAAAGATCGTATACTCAATTTAAAACCCGAAGAAATTGGATTTCAAAGAGTGGGCTATATTTTAATTGGTGGTAAGCAACAAAAATTGGTACAACACGAAACCATTTTGGAAGTGCAATTAACCCAACCTATAGCTCCTAAATCTTCTGTAACAATGACTTTGGTTTTTCAAGCACAAGTACCACAACAGATTCGTAGATCAGGAAGAGACAATGCCGAAGGTGTTCGTTACTCAATGAGTCAATGGTATCCAAAAATGGTGGAATATGATTATCAAGGTTGGAATACCAATCCTTATATAGCACGTGAGTTTTATGGTGTTTGGGGAAGTTATGATGTTACATTACAATTGGACAAAACCTATATGGTTGCTGCTACAGGTGTTTTACAAAATCCAAATGAAACAGCTAGTGCACAAGGCATTAAAACTTGGAACTTTAAGGGCAATAATATTCATGATTTTGTTTGGGCAGCCGATAACCATTACAAGCATTTATCAAAACAAGTGCGTCCTAATTTAACATTGAATGTATATTATAAAGAAAAAAATGCAAGTGCAGACAGTGCTTGGTCCAATGTATTATGGGCTGCAGAAAAAATGTTACCTTTTATGGAAAAGAAATTTGGGGCTTACCCTTATCCTCAATATTCTTTTATACAAGGAGGGGATGGTGGTATGGAATATGCAATGGCAACATTAATTAAAGGTCCAGGATTGGGAACAGTGTTTCATGAGTGGATGCACAATTGGTACCAACAAATTTTAGGCACGAACGAAAGTTTATTCCCTTGGATGGATGAAGGATTTACAAGTTATGCCGAAGCAATTGTGTCTAATCAGTACAATACAACTTATGCAACTTCATCTCCATTCATTAGCGAAAGAGAAAAGGCGCAAATATTGGCAAACAATGAAAAGGCTAAAACGCAATTGCCATTGGTACAAGCAGGAAATTATATGGGTTATTTAGCACTTGCAAAAAGTGGATTAGAAGAACCTATGTCTACGCATTCCGATCACTACAACACCAACTATGCTTACAGTAGTGCTGCTTATACAAAAGGGGCTACCTTTTTAGGACTATTGGGGTATGTAATTGGAGATTCAGTGCGCGACAAAGTATTGTTGAACTATTATAACACTTGGAAATTCAAACATCCGAATGCAAATGATTTTATTCGTGTTGCTGAAAAAACAAGTGGCATTCAATTAGAGTGGCTAAAAGAATATTGGGTGAATAGCACCAAAACAATTGATTATGCTTTGAATGACATTCAAGCGGGTCCTAATACAGCAACGATTAGCATTCAAAGAATAGGTAAAATGCCAGCGCCATTGGATGTATTGGTTACATATAAAGATGGGACCACTGAACTCCATTATATTCCATTGGATTTAATGTTGGGTAGCAAAGTAGCAGAAGGTAAAACAAATAGAATAGTACATCCTGAATGTAAGTGGGTGCAACCAACCTATACTTTTGAAACTACAAAGCCATTAAGTGCTTTAAAGTCAATTGAAATTGATCCAAGCTATCGTTTGCCAGACGTAAATAGAACGAATAATAAATTAGAGATTCCTAATTAATTGACAAACTAGATTAGCAGAATAAATAAAGGCGTCCTATGAGACGCCTTTATTTATTTCTTTACCTGAATTATATACTTTTCTTTAAAATAATCTTCTTGAAAAATGTCATAAATGGACATCATTTTAGGACGCACACCGCTTTCAAATATTTCTTGATGCAAGTCGCCGCCTTTCAAGCAAATTAAACCATTGGGTTGATTTGGCTTTTTATTAATGATAGGTCCGGCCCATTTCCATAAATCTTTTAAAGGCGCAACTGCGCGACTAATGGCATAGTCGAATTTCTTGTTCTTAATTTCTTCTACACGCGTGTGCTTGGTAGTAATATTTTTAATGCCCACCATTTCGCAAACTGCGTCTACTACTTTTAATTTCTTTGCAATGCTATCCACTGCTAAAAATTGTACCTCAGGGAAGAAAATGGCCATTGGAACGCAAGGGAATCCACCACCACAACCAATATCAACAACTTGTGTGCCTTTATCCCATTCCGCAATGGCAGCAATACTTAATGAATGCAATACGTGATGCAAATAAATATGGTCAATATCTTTACGAGAGATCACATTAATTTGGCTATTCCATTCCTTATAAGCCGCTTCAAGGCCTTCGAATTGTGCTAATTGCTTTGGCGTAAAATCGTCAAAGTATTTAGTAATTAACTCCAGTTTTTGTGGGGTGCTTTCCATACGCTAGGCAAGGTAAACAAATAATAGAATATGGACCACAAGTCAAATAAGAAAAACCATGGCCAAAGATCTAATTCGTTTAATTTTTTCATAGTGCCTCTTAGAATCGTTCCTTGAATTAAAAAACGAAGTCCCCAAAGGCTGGTTAATAAAATATATTCTTTTGTAAAAATCAATGCTGCAATTAAAAGTGGGTATACCAAAAATTGGCTAATAGCATAAAATGCCAATAAGATAGCATGTTGCTTTTTATAGTATTTACTTGTAGTGTAATGACGATACTTTTGGGTCATCCAGTCATTAAAAGTAGTTTTAGGTTCACTCAAAGTGTGTGCGTCTTTATCAATAACAATGGCTGTGTTATTACGATTAGCTACTTGATTGATAAACAAATCGTCATCGCCACTAGGCATTTGATTAATGGAAGAAAATCCTTTGTTGCGAATAAACACATCTCTTTTATAAGACAAATTTCTTCCAACACCCATATAAGGCATACCTGCTAGGGCGTAAGAAAAATATTGTAAAGCTGTTTGAAAGGTTTCAAAACGAATGAGTTTATTTAAAAAACCAGGCTTCTTTTTATATGCTCCATAGCCCAAAACAATTTCAATATTATCATCAAAACCATCCTGCATCAATTTCATCCAGTGTTCACTTGCAGGTACACAGTCGGCATCGGTTAGCAATAAGGTTTCGTATTTCGCCGATTTAATTCCCATGGATAATGGAAACTTTTTTCCATTAATCATTTTGGCATCTTGCGTAAGATTAACCACATTTAAATTCTTAAATGACTTTTTAAATTCGTCCAATAAATATTTAGATTCGTCCTCCGAGTTATCATTTACCAATACTATTTCATGGGTGGTGCTATATTCTTGTACCAATACTCCTGGCAAATTAGTAGCTAAATTATGGGCCTCGTCTCTTGCGCAAATGACCACCGATATAGGGTGCTCCATATGCACCGCTTTATTGGGTTTTTTATAAATGGCTAATCTTAAGAAAAAGAATAGATAGTAAAATAACTGTAAAGCTATGACACAGGCAAATGCGCCTATCAAAATAGGAGATACGGGTAGGTTAGTAATCATGGTACAAAAGTAATGATATTTGACCTTACCTTTGCGCCATGGCGGCATTAGCATTTGATTTACAATATAAGAGTAGTACAGGGTCGGCTCGTGCGGGTACGATTACTACCGATCATGGTACCATTCAGACCCCAATTTTTATGCCAGTAGGCACCATTGGTTCGGTGAAAGCCGTCACCCAACAGCAGTTAAAAGCAGATATTAACGCGCAAATAATATTAGGGAATACCTATCATTTGTATTTAAGACCAGGCACGGAAATCTTAGAGGCAGCCGGCGGCTTGCATAAATTTATGGGTTGGGATCGACCTATATTAACCGATAGCGGAGGGTACCAGGTTTTTTCTTTGGCCAGCAAGCGAGAAATCACCCAGGAAGGTGCATTATTTCAGTCACATATTGACGGAAGTAAGCATATGTTTAGTCCAGAAAAAGTGATGGATATTCAACGCAGTATTGGTGCAGATATTATTATGGCTTTCGATGAATGTCCTCCGATTCCTGCTGAATATGAATATGTGCGTAAAAGTATGGACTTAACGCATGCTTGGCTGGATAGATGTTTTAACCGACTAGCGGAGACCCCTGATTTATATGGGTACACGCAAAATTTATTCCCCATTGTTCAAGGGGGAATGTATAAAGATTTAAGAAAAGCATCTTGTGAATACATTAGTGCTAAAAATGCGGTAGGAAATGCCATTGGGGGATTAAGTGTGGGTGAGACCGAGCCTGAGATGTATGAGTTTACGGCATTGTGTTGTGAAAATTTACCCGTTGATAAGCCTCGTTATTTAATGGGTGTTGGCACGCCTTGGAATATTTTAGAAGCCATTGATTTAGGCGTGGATATGTTTGATTGTGTGATGCCAACCCGCAATGGTCGTAATGGAATGATATTTACATCGCAAGGAGTGATTAATATTAAGAATAAGAAATGGGAAAAAGATTTTAGCCCATTGGATCCGGGTATTCCCAATGAGCTTAGTCAATATTACACGAAAGCATATATGCGTCATTTATTTGTTGCAGATGAAATATTAGGATTGCAATTGGCAAGTATTCAAAACTTATCCTTTTATCTTTGGTTAGTAGGAGAAGCCAGAAAACATATTGTTGCAGGAGATTATAGTAGCTGGAAAGTGAATATGATTGAACAAGTAAAAACGCGTTTGTAAATAATACCGAGTGAAAAAACTAGATTGGTACATATTAAAAAAGTTTTTTAGAGTTTTCTTTTTCTCTATCTTTTTATTTGCAATCATTGCAATAGTAATTGATGTAAGTGAGAAGACCGATGACTTTGTAAAATCTGGCTTATCGGGAGGTGAAATTATTACCCATTATTATATTGGTTTCATTCCTCACATTATAGCGTTATTATTTCCATTGTTTGTATTTATTGCAGTGATTTTTTTTACTTCCAAAATGGCTGGACAAACCGAAATTGTTGCCATTTTAGCAAGTGGCACCACTTATAATAGATGGTTAAGACCTTATTGGATTGGAGGTATTTTGTTGGGTTTATTATTATGGGTGTCCAACCAATGGATTGTTCCTAAGGCCAATAATATTAGAGGTAGTTTCGAAGCGGCCTATGTTGATAATCATTCTAGTTACAATGCCTTGTTAACTACGTCTACCGATATTTATTTCAGAATTGATTCATTTACCTATGCAGGTGTTTATGGCTATGACACTGCAAACAATCGAGGTTCTGGTTTTTTTGCTTATAAGGTTAAGGATGGTAAAGTGGTTTATAATTTAAGGGCAGAAAATATTTTATGGGACACAGCCAAACGTAATTGGAGATTGAATGAGGTGATTGAGCGAAAGGTCTTTGACGATAGAGAGGTTGTTACCTACACGGCCGAAATTTTCAAAAATTATCCATTTAAGCCTGTGGATTTAGAGAAAGATAAATACACAAAAGATAAGTTAACCACTCCTCAATTAATGAAGCAAATAAAACTGGAAGAATTAAGAGGCTCGGAGGGTTTGAACGAACTCAAAATTGAACGCTATCGAAGGGATGCAACCCCTGTCACCGTTTTGTTACTAACACTCATTGGTGGCATTATAGCAGGCAGAAAAGTGAGGGGTGGAAGTGGCTCGCATTTGGCCCTGGGCTTTATCATAGCAGCTTTGTTTATTATAACTGATCGTTTCTCTACGATCTTCTCCACTAAAGGGAATTTACCTCCATTATTAGCGGCTTGGATACCCAATATGATTTTTATATGGGTGGTATATTATTTGTACAAAAAAGCACCTAAGTAAGCCAATTTTTTAGTTAACTTTATGCCTAATTTTAAAAGGGCATTATGGAAGCAATCAAAGATCTATTCAGTGTAAAAGCTACTGCGGCGGCTGCTGAAATCAAAGAACTTATCAAAACACATGGTGATAAAAAAATTGGTGAAGTAACATTAGCACAGGTTTACCAAGGGATGAGAGGTATTACAGGTTTAGTTACCGAAACAAGTTTGTTAGATGCACAAGAAGGGATCCGTTTTCGTGGATTCTCTATTCCAGAATTACAAGATAAATTACCAAAGGCGCCAGGTGGTGATGAACCTTTGCCAGAGGGATTATTTTATTTAATGATGGTAGGTGAAATTCCAACAGAGGAAGATGTAAAACAAATCACGAATAACTGGCAACGTCGTAGCCATGTTCCATCACATGTATTTGATGTAATTGATGCTTTTCCTATCAATACCCACCCAATGACCATGTATGTTGCGGCAGTGATGGCATTGCAAACTGAAAGTAAATTTTCAGCTGAGTATGCAAAGGGGATGAACAAAAAAGATTATTGGCAATATACATATGACGATTCAATGGATTTGATCGCAAGATTGCCAAGAATTGCAGCTTATATCTACCGAAGAAAATATAAGAACAACGAACATATTCATCCCAACGGATTGTTAGACTGGGCAGGTAACCTTGCTTATATGATGGGCTTTGAAGATGAAAGTACAAAAGAATTAATGCGTTTGTATATGACCATTCATGCGGATCATGAAGGTGGAAACGTGTCGGCGCATACTACACACTTAGTAGGTTCTGCATTAAGCGATCCTTATTTAAGTTATGCTGCAGGAATGAATGGTTTAGCAGGTCCTTTACATGGATTAGCAAACCAAGAAGTAATCAAATGGATTTTTGAAATGCAAGAAGCAATAGGTTCTGACAGTCCTACCAAAGAACAAATTGTGGACTATGTTCAAAAAACGTTGGCTTCAGGAAAAGTAGTCCCAGGATATGGTCACGCGGTATTAAGAAAAACAGATCCTCGTTTTACGGCGCAAATGGCTTTTGGTAAAAAACATTTACCAGATGACAAATTAGTAAACACCGTTTGGAATATTTATGAAACAGTGCCACCAATTTTAGAGTCATTAGGAAAAGTAAAAAATCCTTGGCCGAACGTAGATGCACACAGTGGTGCTTTATTAGTACACTACGGCATTGTTGAATATGAATTCTACACCGTATTATTTGCCGTAAGCCGTGCATTAGGGGTATTGGCTAGCTTAACTTGGGATAGAGCTTTAGGCTTCCCATTAGAGCGTCCGAAATCAGTAACCACCGACGCTGTGAAGTTATGGTTGGATGGTAAAGGAGATATTTAGTAGATCTAACATTTTAAATAGAGTAGCATCGATTTATTCGGTGCTACTTTTTTCATTTTAAGGGGAATTAGCTCAGTTGGTAGAGCGCTTGCATGGCATGCAAGAGGTCAGCGGTTCGAACCCGCTATTCTCCACAAGCAAAAATCATTTTTTACATTGGAACGACAAATCATTTCTAAGAAATCATTCATTCAGTATTTATTTATTTTCCTCTTCTTATTGGTTGGATTACAAGTAAATGCGCAAAACCGTTCCATGCTTATTAAAGTTTTGGATAGTAAAAACAATCCAATTGGTTTTGCAAATATTAAGGGAATAATGAAGGAGGATACATTGCAGGTTTTAAATAAAATAGCGGATAGCAATGGTTTAGCTAAAGTAGTCATTTCGCCTAAACATAATTACCAGTTGACAGTTACTGCACTCGGTTTTAAGCCGTATAGTAAAGCATTTTTCATGAATGATCAATCTATTCTTTCTGTTAAATTATTGGAAGATCCGAATCAATTAAATGAAGTGGTTGTAAAGTCGAGTAAACCTTTAATTCGTCAGGAGGATGACAAGTCGGTAGTTGACCCGGAGCCATTGGCTGCTAGTAGTACCAATGCGTATGAAACGGTAGAAAAAACGCCAGGTGTTTTTATAGACCAGGATGGTAATATTTATTTGAACGGACTATCCCCAGCTGCGATTCAAATTAATGGAAGAGATTTAAAAATGAGTGCTTCTGATATTGCAATATTATTAAAGAGTTTACCACCAAACGCAATACAGAAAATTGAACTCATTCGTACACCTTCTGCTAAATATGACGCATCGGGTGGAGGTGGCGTAGTGAACATTGTATTAATGAAAGGGATTAAATTAGGCATGAATGGATCGGTGAATACGGGCTTTGGGCAAGGGTTGTACGGCAATCAATACATTGGTTTTAATTTGGCAAACAATAACGACAAATTAAATTCTTATGTGAATGCACAATACAGTAATAACGACGGGTATAGTCTTACCAATACCGATCGTACGATTACTATGGATACTTTACTAAAACAAAATGCAAGAACGGTCTCTCCAAATACATCCATAAATGTTGGATATGGATTTGGTAAAAATGTGAAAGAAAAATGGGAGCTCAATTATGATGGGCGTATGAGTCAAAATAAGTTTGACAACACAACCCACAATGAATCCTTTGTACAGCTGCTGTCCATGCATCAAAATGTTAGTGATTTACAGTCCCTAGTTGAGAATAAAGGCACTAATAATTTTATCAATCAGTCTTTTAGAGCCAAGTTAAAATTAGATACAACTGGCGGTGAATGGATCAATGATTTTGCTTTTAACTATTCAAAAAGCACAAACAATCAAGATTATCAGAATAACTTAATTACCAATAATATGCTTACAAGTGGCGCAGGTAATTATGGAACTGAACGCAATTATTTTACGTATCAGTCCGATCTCAAAAAGAAATGGATGGGAGTAAGTTTGGAATCAGGAATTAAAACTTCTACATTAAATTTCGACAACCATAGTAATTATACAAAAACCAGTTTTGGTACAACTAGCCCAGATCCTTTTCGCACCAATAGTTTCCACTACACCGAACAAATTAATGCTGCCTATTTGCAGGGTGCTAAAACTTGGGGAGCGGTTATCTTGAAATTTGGAACTAGGTTAGAACAAACCATTATGCAAGGCCATCAAATGGTGCCAAAGGATACGACTTTTTCAGTGAATAGAGCAGATGCGTTTCCTTATGTTTATTTGAGCAGAAAACTGGCTAAAATTATGGAATATGAAGTACGTGCTTTTTTAGTATATCGTAAAACCATTAGCCGTCCTTCCTATGATTATTTAAATCCTTTTGCGAAGTATATTGATCCATTCTTATACGAAGTGGGTAATCCTAATTTAAGACCTCAGTTTACTCAAAATTACGAGGCCAATATTAGTGTGGATGACAAGCCATTATTTGCATATGGTATCAATGAGACTAAAGATATCTTCACCAATGTAGTATATCAATCACCCACTAATAAACAAATTAGTTATCGTACTTATGATAATTTAGGCAAGAGTAGGGAAACCTATTTTAGAATTGTAGGGGTGATTCCTCCGGGCAAAAAATATTTTGCAGTGATAGGTACACAATACAATCGGAATGAATACTTGGGTTATTACGAAGGCAAGCCTATCTCATTTAATAAAGGCACTTGGGCTATTTTTACTTTTCAGTCTTTGAAGCTAGATGGGTTGTCCACGCTTACCCTGAACGGATTCTGGAGGATTAGTGGTCAACAACAATTTTATGAATTGTCTGATTTTGGTTCTTTAAACACGTCTATTAATAGACAGTTTTTGAAAAAGAAATTAATTGTAACTGCAAGTTATAACGACTTTTTGTTTACCAATAACAATCATTTTGTTTTACGTCAGGGTTTACAAAATGCAGTAGGGTATAGAGAAAATGATACCCGACGTTGGGGTATTTCATTGCGATATAATTTTGGATTCAAACCAAAAGAAAATAAAATGGAGATGTTGGAAGGCAGTGAAAATAAATAATTAAATTTTATGGATGTAGCGTTCGTTAATTAGTTGTTACTTTTTCAATTACGGCAAACACGCTCATCGAGCCCATTAATACAACTACTACCCAGCCACTCAGCTCAATCCAAAAAGGATATTTATACTGTTTTAATATCGGTAATTTTCGGCTGGCAATAAGCATGATGGCTAAAGCAAAAGGCAGAATAAATCCATTTAAAAGTCCAGCCATTAGTAGTAATTCTTTTGGCTTTCCCACTGCAACAAATATGCTTGTAGATAAAATGATAAATGCGGTAATAATTAGTCTTTCTTTTTTAAATAGTTTTGATTGTAAGTGCTTAATAAAACTATATGAAGTATAAGAAGCGCCAATCACCGACGATATAGCTGCACTCCATAATACAATACCAAAAACAAATAAACCCCATCTTCCTCCTGCCGATTCAAAAACAGTTGCTGCAGGATTGTTTTTATCCAAGTGAATGCCTTTACTTACAATACCCACTGCGGCAAGAAATAATATAAAGCGCATAAAAGAAGAAATCAAAATTCCAGTGCCTGCGCTCTTTGTTACAAAAGGAATATGATCGGGGCCTTGAATGCCAGCATCTATTAAACGGTGTGCACCCGAAAATGTAATATAACCTCCAACGGTTCCTCCCACAATGGTAACAATAGCAAGTAAGGATATTTTTTCAGGAATAAAAGTATGATGTATCGCTTGCAGAATAGGAGGGTGTGCTGCATAAACAATAACAAGCGTCAGTCCAATTTTAATGATGCCTAAGTATTTGGTAAGTTGGTCCAACATTTTGCCAATTTCTTGTACCCAAAAAATACAAATTGCAATTATTCCGCTAATAATCGCTCCTTGAGCAAAGGGGATGCCTGTCAAAATATTTAATGCCAAACCACAACCTGCGATATTGCCGATATTAAAAGCAAAACCTCCAAGCACAACTAAAGCAGAAAGTAAATGACCTAACCCAGGCAAAAGTTCATTTGCAATTTCTTGTGCCCGCATACCGCTCAAAGTAATGCTACGCCAAATATTAATTTGTGCACCAAAATCTAATAGAATAGATAACAAAATAACAAAACCAAAACTCGTAATTAATTGTTCGGTATAAAAGGAAGTTTGTGTTAAAAAGCCAGGCCCAATGGAGGAGTTAGCCATTAAAAAAGCAGCTCCCAAACTCAATCCAGTCATGGACTTTAGCGAAGGACTGTTTTTATTTATATTTGATTTCAATATTTTGTTCTTTTAATGTTTGATAAATCCCAGTTGCAAATTCAATTGCATTTTCGCCATCTCCATGTATACAGATAGTGTCTACTTTTAATTCGATTACTTCGCCTTGTATACATTTTACTTTTTGTTCATGAATCATTTTAAGTACTTGAACATTGACTTGTTTCAAGTCTTCAATCATGGAATGATCTAAATGCCTTGGTGTGAGTTGACCGTTGTTTTGATAAGTCCTATCGGCAAAACCTTCTCTTGCGAAAGGCTGACCTAAAAGCAATGCTTCATGAATTGTATGACTACCACTTAGTCCATAAATACAAAGTGTTGGATCAATTGCATGAATAGTTTGAATAAACGTTTTGCTTAGTAAAGGATATTTTGCACAGTCATTGTACAAAGCACCATGCAATTTTACATGGTGAATCTTTGCACCCATCGGAATAGCAATTTTTTCAAATAAATAATATTGTTCAGCAATTAATTCCGCGAGTTCAAGTAAGGATAAAAATTGGGAAACCCTTCCAAAATTTTCAGGATCATTGTAGCTAGGGTGTGCGCCAATGGCAACTCCATGTGCTAGCGCTAATTCAATCGTTTTTTTAATCGTTTCAGCATTTCCAGCATGAAACCCGCAAGCAATGTTAGCGCTGCTTATAAAGGGCATTAAATCGGCTTCATTGCCAATTCCTTCTCCCATATCACAATTAATATCAATGCTGAAAGGATTCATATAAGTTCCAATATAATTGATGTGCGTTTTCCAAAGTTGTGCTACTGAAATGAAAGGGTTGTCCAGCTTTCATTTGAGCAAACCTTGGTAAATCTACCAAAATAATTTGACCCAGATTCGCATAGCCGCCAATGGTTTGATGATCGGCCATTAAAACAATGATATTCCCATTTGGAAGCAGTTGCAAACTTCCTCTCGTAACTGCACTAGATAGGTAGGCGTTGGGGATAGACAAATTTAATTTAGGACCATTCAAATGAAAACCCATTCTATTGGCTTGGGGCGAAATAGTAAAGGGTAGTTCTAATAATGTAGCAGCTGCATTTTGATCTAAATCCTTCCAAGCAGGACCTGGTATAAAACGTATTGGATTTTGATGATCAAAAACATGTGCATGTATTTTTTCAATCAAATGATTATAGTGTTCTTGTTTTATAATGGACTGCGAATGAGTTGCTTTAAAATCAAGTATTTGACCTTTCTCTAATCTTTTTCCTGCGTATGCGTAACTATTTAACCATTGGGTGTCATTCAATGTTCCTTGTATCGCAATATAAGCTGTTCGCCCTTCGATAGGTTGCAGCATACTTAAAATATCGTTTTGTTTTAGATGTATGGGCGTATATAGTTCAACACTTTTTTCATTAATAACCGGTACAAAATTCGCGCCGGTAATACAAATTATATAATCAATATCAAATTGAAATCTACTGCTTGGAAAATGCAATTCAATAACAGGTGTGTTCAAGTTGTTTTGTAAAATATAATTACCTACCCATGCCGAAAATATATCCATGCATCCATTGGGTTGTATGCCTAAATGTTGGTAGCCATATCTTCCATTGTCTTGTATAGAATCGGATAAGCCTTTTTTTATAATTTGAATAGACATACTTAATCTTTGTATTCATTTAATTTTTCAAATTCACTTTTTGTAATCGCATAAAATTGAATTTGGTCTCCAACTTTAAATTTAGCAAGTACTTCGGGATTTGGATCAAATATTGTAAGCGGAGTTCTTCCAATAATTTGCCAACCACCAGGACTATTGCTTGGATAAATACCTGTTTGAACCCCAGCAATACCAACACTTCCAGCAAGTACTTGCGCTCTTGGTTTTTCATGTCGTGGCATTTGAATTGGTTCATCTACAATGCCCATATAAGCAAATCCAGGTAAGAAACCAATACTATACACTTCATAAATTTTAGCAGTATGCATTTTAATTATTTCTTGAATTGAGATATTTTTTTGAATACTTATATTTTGAATATCCAAAGCATAATCACTTTCATAACAAACAGGAATTTTAGTAAGGGTTGAATGGTTTTTTAAAAATGAGGTTTGCGCATATTTTGCTTCATTCATTATTTTATTTACGAATGACAACAATTGTGCTTCGGTATGATTTGCAGATGTAAAAATCTTTGTTGCATCATATACAAGAGTTAGTGTATGATAGGAGGGAATACAATCTATAATTCCAGCTATTTTTTTAGATAAAATAAAATGATGTAATGATTTTATTTTATTTATAATAATTGCATCCACTTTTTCATCCAATGCAAATACAATTGCATGATCACCTAATGCATAAATTTTCCAATTATCAATTTGCGTATTCATTTATTAGCTATTTTTTTTGCAATTGTCAAAAGATAGTAAAGTTTTTGAGCAATAACATGCAGACTATGAACAAAGTATGTTTTATATATGTGTATTTTTTACACAACAACTAATACACGTTTGCGTACTTTTTACACATTAACTAAAATGTTAATAAAATAATGACGCAAACGTTTGTCTTTGTTAAGAAACTGTTATATAATTGACATACGATTGTATTATTATTTTAAAATCAAACCCGAACACTATGCGAAAATTCCTACGTTTAATTACGGTTCCTTTGTTGTTATTGGGTCTTGTTGCCAACGCGCAATCAAGAACCATCAAAGGACAAGTAGTTTCAGCGACAGACGGTA
>CANGIZ010000045.1 GCA_947454025.1 Bacteroidota bacterium
GATCTCACGGCCTTTTCTAACTAATTGCTGAATAGTAGGCATTTATTATGCTATTTTGTTCAATTCGGTTTATAAAAAATTCGGACGGCAAAGGTAATGGCTGTGAACGAATTACCAAAATGTTTATTGGCTAATTTTAAAAAAATAAAGTAAAACCCTCTTTTTTCTCGTTAAAACACAACAATTTATTACATTTTTAAAGCTCAATTAATTGATTTACAGTACATTAACTAAATGTGCAGTAACCAGCCATGTTTGTCCACAATATTACCCATTCTTAGGTCATTCAGGTGTTTTTTTAGTGCTGGGGCCACTTTTAAGGCCTCTACATCAAAATCCATCACGTAATCACCATGCGCTAATTTTGAAATATAAGACACTACTGCAGCAGTTCCTACCCCAAATACTTCTTGAAATAATCCTTTTTTATGTGCATCCACAATTTCGGCAACTGATAAATTTCTTTCTTCTACCTCATACCCCATCTCTCTTAATAATGTAATAGATGAATCACGCGTTACTCCTTTTAATACAGTGCCTCTTTCGATGCTAGGTGTAATTACTTTGCCATCAATTACAAACATTACATTCATCATGCCTACTTCCTCTACAAATTTATGCTCAATCGCATCTGTCCACAATACTTGGTCGTATCCTTTTTCTTGAGCTAACGATACTGGATATAAACTCCCTCCATAGTTTCCACCATTCTTCGCAAATCCAACACCACCAGGTGTTGCACGTGTATAGTGTTGTTCAATTAAAATTTTCATTGGTGCAGCATGATAGGCACCACTTGGTCCTAAAATAATCATGAACTTATAAGTTTGTGACGGTCTCACTCCTAAGAATGGATCCATCGCTACCATAAATGGACGAATGTATAACGAAGAATCTGGCTTATTAGGAATCCAATCTTTTTCTAAAGTTATTAATTGTTTCATGCCCTCCATAAAAATCCACTCAGGAACCGATGGCATTTCCATACGTGCTGCTGAAGTATTAAAACGAATGAAATTTTGATCAGGTCGAAAAATGACCACTTCTCCTTTTTCATTTTTAAAGGCTTTAATTCCTTCGAAAATAGTTTGACCATAATGTAATACTGCACTTGATGGATCTACCTGAAAAGGTGCATAGGGTTGAATGGCAACATTTTTCCATTCTCCGTTTTCATAATCAGCCACCAACATATGGTCAGTGAAATTTTTCCCAAATGCAATTTCATTCATATTGAAAGTTGGCAACTTTGGATTTGTGTTTTTAATAACGGGAATAGAATGCGTAGACATAACTTAAAATTTTAAAGGAATCATAATAGTTCTGGGCAACAAATATAAGAAGTAAACAAAATCCTTACAACTGTTATTTTTTCAAACGAGGCATTTGAGTTAATTTTCCGGCCTAATGCAAGAGCCAAAAACAATATTACCCGCAGCTGTCCTAGTTTCTTTATACAAAGATAGTTTGGTATTGCCTGAAAATGAAATAAAGACGGCTGAAAATGAAGCGCAAGCTGTCATTGCTGCAATTGGGAAAGAAGCCATTGCAAGCACACCTGCCAATGAAGTGGTCAATGAACAAAAAACAACACCTGCAATTCCTTTAAAATTCCTAGGTGATCATCTTAAAAAAATTGCAGTAATTGTAAATGATCCCGAAGCGGTTTATTTAAACGAAAATGATTTAGGATTACTCTCTTCCATTTTAAACGCTTGTAAATTAACATTGGCCGATATCGCATTAATTAATACAGCACAACAACCATTAAGTTTGCATGAGATTTTAGAAACATTGCCTTCGCAATTGGTGCTTGTATTTGAATTAACAGGAGCTCAATTAAAAATTAAATTACCTGCCACTTTATACAAACCAATTGTATTAGGTGAAACACATATTTTATTTAGTGCTAGTCTCAAAAGCATGCAGGGAGCGGATCAAACAGCTAAAGTGGAAAAATCCAAATTATGGAATGCGCTAAAATTATTGTTTAAATTATAATACATGCCTACTTTAATATTCGCGACCAACAATCAACATAAAGTAGATGAGATTCAGTCATTGGTGGGCGCTGACTTTAAAATCATTCCTTTAAAAGAAGCCGGTTTTGATATTGACATTCCTGAACCACATGATACTTTACAAGAAAATGCTGCCGAAAAAGCAAACACAATTTTTAAAATCACACAGCAAAATTGTTTTAGTGAAGATACTGGTATGGAAGTAGAAGCATTGCAAGGTGCCCCCGGCGTAAAGAGTGCTAGATATGCTGGAGAAGGTCGCGACTTTCAAGCGAATATTGACAAAGTATTACAAAATTTAGGAGCACAAATAAATAGAACAGCCCAATTTAGAACTGTAATATGTTTAATATGGGGTGATGCGGTTGAAGGGTATAAAACTTATTATTTTGAAGGCATTTGCAAAGGAAGAATTGCTTCTGAAATGCAGGGGGAAAAGGGGTTTGGATACGACCCCATTTTCATTCCAGACGGTGCTGATAAAAGTTTTGCGCAAATGTCAATGGATGAAAAAAACAAATACAGTCATCGTCAAAAAGCGGTCACACAACTTTTTGAATTTTTAAGATCTAAATAATGTTGATTAATAACTATTGAAGTATTGGCGCAGTAGCGGTCCAAATATTCCAACTTTCTTCGGCTTGAATATGCAACATCTCTAGCCCATTTTGGATGGTCGCACCATTCGCTTTTCCTTTTTTCAAAAAAAGAGTTTCATTTGGATTATAGATCAAATCATACAAGTGATGCTGACTTGAAATGGCCTCATAAGGCAAAGCGGGTGCATCATTAATATTCGGATACATACCCACAGGACTCGTATTTATAATAAGGGTATGTGCTGCAACGATATGATTATTTAAGGCTTCATAACTTATACAATTGTTCCTATTTGACCTTGATACAAATTGATATTGGATATTTAATTTTTTCATCACCCACTCTACTGCAGCTGCAGCGCCACCTGTGCCCAATATTAAAGCATGCGTATGGTGAGGCTTTAAGAAAGGAAGCAATGATTTTTCGAATCCAATTACATCGGTATTATATCCATACAATGCGCCATTGTATTTTCGAATGCAATTACAAGCACCAATAGATGCTACAACAGTTGAAGGATATTTTAAAAAAGGAATGACTTCTTTTTTATAGGGTATGGTAACATTCAAGCCAATCAAATTAGGATCTGTTTGCCATAATTGAACAAATTCAGAAATAGTTGGAATTGGATAATTTGTATACTGTGCATCCAAAATATTTTCAACCTTGAATTTTTCAGAAAAAAATCCTTGTGAAAAAGAATGTGATAATGGATATCCTATGAGTCCGAACTGACGCAAAGCTATTTATTTAAATATAAATTAAAAGTATCTCCTCTTAATCCTATGCGCATCGCTTCCAAAGGAATCACTTCGGTAGGTGCAATATTTCCAAGATTCACATTACAACCAATAAGCTCAAGAAAATACAATTGCTGTGCTTTTTGAGGTGCTTCCCAAAGAATTTTTTCTGCTGGAATTTTTGTTAAAATTTCTTGCACTAACCCTTCACGTACTTCACCACTTCCGCGATAAATACCCACATTACCTGCTTCACGTGCTTCTGCAATCACATATTCCGAACCTGCACTCAATTCGGCAGTCATTAATTCAATCCATTTATAAGGCGGAATGATATGTGCTGCATCTTTACTACCAACCTCACTGATTACTTTTGAAATTTTAGCAATTTTTTCGATATACCCACATTTTTCAGCATGAGGTATTTCAATGGACCCATCACTAACTTCAATTAAATCAATTTTATAATCTTTACACATAGCTATATAATCCTCAAATTGATTTCGAATTACATAAGCTTCAAACAAAGTTCCTCCAAAGTAAACTGGGATTCCATGAGATTGATACAACTCAATTTTAGCTCTTAAATTTGGCGTCACTGCCGAAGTTCCAAATCCTAATTTCACAACATCGGTATGAATTCCAGACACGCTTAAAAAATTTTCTGCTTCTCCAAAACTCAACCCCTTGTCCATGACCATTGTTAATCCATGCTTACGAGGTTTTGCTGTTCTTTCTGGAATTTGCGTTAAATTAAAGTTCATCATATATTAGGACTTGTATCGTACAAAGATAATTCAAATTGCTTAAGATATTTTGCCCTTCTTATATTGGGCAATTAATTCAGCAGCCTTGGCATCCTGCATCATTTCAGGGTAAAATTTAGTCAACTTACTTACCAATTTAACCGACTTTGACAATGCCATTTCTAGTTGTAATAATGCTTCTGATGTTTTATCCAACATATACAAAACTGCACTTCGATAATAAATAAAAATAACTTTACCCTGAGTGGACATATATGCAATTTCGGTTTGTTCAAGCGCTTCATCTAGCTGATGATTGGCTACCAGACATTTAATCAAATATTCCCATCCGGCAATTTGCTTTGGCTTGTTTTTTACTACAGTACCAAAATAAAAAGCAGCTTCTTTATATTGCTCCAATTGCATAAAACACTCGCCCATTAAAATATAATATTCATTAATGTGCTTATGAATTCTTAAGGCATGTTCCAATTGCTTAATCGCTTGCTCCCATTGCCCTTCCTGCATATAAGTAGCAGCAATTTTTTGATACAACCTACTGTCATCTGGATTTAGATGCACTGCTTTCTTATAATGAAATCTTGCTTGTGCATAATTTTTCATGCGATGATAACAATGCCCGATTGCTTCGTATATCACGTCTTCCGGGCGTGACAGTTCCAATACTTTTTCTAAAGCTTCAATGGCTTCACGATATTTACGAATGCGTAAATAAGCATCTCCCATATTACGATAAGCATAATCAAATTTTTCATCAATGACAATCGCATACTGATATGCATCAATTGCTTTTTCATGTAATTTCAAACCTTGATACGCTGCAGCTAAATTAAACCAAGCTAAAGCATTGTAAGGCTGCTCGTCGATGATACGTTGATGCAATCGAATACTCTCTTCATTACGTCCTGTAAAGTCTGTCCAGAAACAGATTTTATACAAGGCTTCCTCGTTCATTGGATCGTCTTCTAAAACTAATTGCAAGCAATCAAACACTTTATCAAAAGCCTCGTGATCGTCATAAACATCGGCCAATTCAAATAACAATTCGGTTCGTTC
The DNA here is from genome assembly GCA_947454025.1 of Bacteroidota bacterium. Lineage (GTDB taxonomy): Bacteria > Bacteroidota > Bacteroidia > Chitinophagales > Chitinophagaceae > Sediminibacterium. The sequence goes on from CANGIZ010000045.1 coordinate 5,185, forward strand.
TGCCCCTTCAAACAAATGAAGCGCTTCTTGTAATAGTACAATTGCATGTTCTGGTTGATCTAATGCCAAGTATGCATCTGTTTTTAAAATAAACAAATTCATATCCTTATGGTCATATAATGCAGCGGTATCCAAAAGTGCTAGCGCTTCTTTGTATTTGCGTGTAGCTAATAATAAATCGGCTTTCTTAATCATTAGAATCGCCGAAAATGGATATTGATCTAATGCCAGTTCAGCCGCCTGTATTGCTTCTACAATTTCATCCTGCTCGTCCAAATGCTCAATGATACGTTCAAAGTCATCTTCTTCAATATAGGCATTGGCGCGCCCTTGCTTCAAATTTTGATAACGAAGCATCAATTCTTGGATATCTCCTCCTTCCTCTTCTTTATGACGATCAAACATAGTTAAAATATTTGCGTTCAATAATTAAATGACTGATTTTCAGCAAATTATAGAAAACCAATTCCCTTAGGACCTTATTAAATATACTATCGCTACTTAAATTCTCCATATTTTCTTGTGCACAATTATGCATTATTTCGTTAAAAATTTTATTTTAGTAGCACTCTATTAAGCCCTACCTTTGTATTTACCATGCGTACCGTAAAGAACATACTAATTTCTGCCTTTGCTGCCAGCCTTATGCTAGGTTCGGTAAACACTTATGCTAGTGTGATTGTTACTGGTACTATTGAAGCTAAAAGAGTAAGTGAAAAATATTCTCTTAAAAATTTAAATTCACTTTCTCACAAAACAGCAAGTTTTGCAACATTAAAATCTAGTTTAGAATATAAAGGTTTTGCAAACACGAACACTTCAAATATTGCAAACAGCAATGCGAATTACTTACAATACAACAAGGGCAATGTTTCTTATGTTATCCCTTATAATTTCAAAGTAATTTTTTCAAAGTTCAAGACGCCTACACCTCAATAAATTTTTCCTTTTTTATTGCGCTTTAATCAAGTATCTGATACTGATCCCTATTGATATTGAATTGACTTAATGGAATTGGACTAAAGTCAATTTTAGTGGCGTAGTATTCAATAGAAACACCGGTTGCTGGTATGATATTATATGCCAATACAAGACCAGTAATTTCTTTAAACGCCAACTCAAATGTATTTACGGTGGTACTTATATCAGTTGTGAACCATATTTGATAAGCAACCCCATCACTCCATTTTAATTCAACTCCTTTACACGCATATCCTAAAATATGTGTAACCGAGTCCGATATTATTTCTTTCATAGAAAGCAATGTTGGCATTGCTAAAGGAGGATATACCACTTCCTGAAGAAAATGACTAGCACCAATGTCTTTAGTAATAAGTGCCGAATTCACTTCGGTATTGAACAATAAAGTTTGGATCAATTGACGTGTATTTAACACAGTCTTGCACTGGTTTCCTTTTACATAAACCCATTTATATCCGATCGTATCAATATGGTCGTTCTGTGTAATTCTGTATTGCAAAGTGCATTCACCAATCATTTTGGTTTGCGCCTTCGAAGAAATAATCGAAAACAAAAAGCAGACAACAATTAGGGGGGTAATGCGATGCGTCATTTTCACTATTGATAAGAAAAGACCCTGCGAAAGGGCCTTTTCTTGAGAAGATTATTTTTTATGTTTTTCTTTTAAATCTTGTACTTTTTTTTGCGCTTCCATCATTTGCTCGTACTTACTTTGCCAATTACTTTTTTTCTTTGGCGTCTTGCGCTTAATATCGATGTCAGCTAAAATCTTATCGTGATTGATGATGAACTTTTGAATCACCAATTGCAATAATAAAGTAACCACATTCGAAACAGTATAATACCAAGTTAATGCTGATGGTAGTCGATTAAAAATGAACAACAACATAATCGGGAAAATATACGGCATGTATTTCAATGCTGGATTATCCTGTGTTGGCGTCATAGACATATTATAAACTGAGATAAATACACTTGTAATTACCGCAGTTAATGTAAACAAACTAATGTGGTCACCAAATCCCATTGGAATGGTAAATGGCAATTTTGCAATAACATCATAGCTTGATAAATCCTGGCTCCATAAAAAGGACTGGCCTCTTAATGAAATATTCGAATTAAAGAAGCTATACAATGCAAAGAAAATAGGAATTTGTAATAATGCAGGGATACAACCTCCTAAAGGATTTACACCTGCTTCTCTGAACAATTTCATTTGCTCCATAGCAAAGCCTTGTTGGTCATCACCTAACTTTTTCTTAATCTCATCCAATTCTGGCTTTAAAACTTTCATTTTGGCACTGCTCAAATAACTTGAATAGGTTAATGGAGAAGTTACTAAACGAATAAAGATGGTAAGTAATAATACAACCCAACCATAGTTAGAAACAAAACCTGCAAAGAAATCAAATACAGGCATGATTATAAACTTATTAATAGGACGTACAAAAGAATATAAGTCTCTACCAAGGTTCACCATTTTCTCCATCTCTGGAGCCTGTGTTTTTAAGATTTGAAAGTCGTTTGGACCAAAGTACAAAGCCAATGGAATATTCACAACAGCGCCACTTACTTTAGCTTGCAATTGAGACTGCATAGCTGCTAAAGCATTGCTTGAATCTGTTTTTCTTTGCCAATCAATTTTACCTGAACTGAAGCCTTCTTTTGCTACCAATGTAGTACTAAAAAATTGTTGTACTAAACCAACCCATTGAATTGGTTTTTCGAAAGTCCAAGTAGTTTTACTTGAAATATAATCAAACTCTTTACCTTCTGAAAAACATACATTAGAAACCTGACGCTCGTATTGTGAAGTACGTTCTTGTTGATATGAATGTACGTCCCATAATAAATTAATTTGACCGTTGGTTAATAATTGATCCGCTCCATCTAATTGTACATTCCAATCTAAATTATATTTATTAGGATATAATGTAAACTGATGACGAATGGTTTTACCAGAAGGTGTAGTCCATGCATATTCAATTTTTTGAACACCTCCATTGGTTGGTGATACATTTACAACAGGAAATAATACTTGATTAATTTGTGCTGTTTGATTATTTCCAATGTTAACCGGATAAGTTAATGAACTACTATCCCCTAAATGCACTAATTGCTTAGAAGCATTTTTATACTTTTTTAAAGTAACGCCAATCACTTGACCACCCTTATTACTAAACTGAACTTTAATTAATTCGTTCTCTAAAGTAGTAATTTGCTCTTTTACAGAATCCACTGCAACTGCCTGCCCTGAAGCACTGTCAATTTTTATAGGATTTTTTGCTGCGGCTGCTTTTTCGGCTGCAGATTTTACCATAGCAACCGAATCATCAACATGTTTTTTATATGCTTGTAATTCTGTTTGTTGCTTATTTGTATACCAGAAATAACTAAAGAACAAACCAGCTAATAAAACAAACCCAATGACTGTATTTTTATCAGTATTCATATTCAATTTTTAAACGTAAATAACGTGGAGCAAAGTTATGTATTTTAAGGTACCAAACTACGCATTTGACAAGGCATGCTGTTTGGCGGCAGCAATGAAATGTACAAATAAAGGAGCAGGTGCTTCCACCGTACTTTTTAATTCAGGATGGTATTGCACCCCAATGAAGAAAGGGTGATTGGGCAACTCCACAATTTCTACCAATCCTGTTGCAGGATTCACCCCACTTGTCACCATTCCTTTTTCATGAAAGGCATTCAAGTATTCGTTGTTAAATTCATAACGGTGGCGATGGCGTTCATTGATTGAAGTAGCACCGTATATTTTATATGCCAAAGTATTTTCGCTGATAGTACAAGGATATGAACCTAAACGCATAGTACCACCCATCATGGTAATTCTTTTTTGTTCCTCCATCATATTAATAACTGGGTCTGGACTATTTGGATCCATCTCCACCGAATGAGCTTGTTTTAAGCCCAACACATTACGAGCAAATTCAATGACTGCCATTTGCATACCTAAACAAATTCCAAAGAATGGCATTTTGTTTTCTCTCGCATATTGCACAGCAATTATTTTTCCTTCAATTCCACGATTACCAAATCCCGGCGCAACTAATAAACCATCTAAACCGTCTAATTGTTCATTTACATTCGACGAAGTAATATTTTCACTATGTACATTCACAACATTCACTTTCACTTCATTCATTGCACCTGCATGTATAAAGCTTTCCAATATTGATTTATACGCATCTTGTAACTCGATGTACTTACCAATTAAACCAATATTAACAACCGATTTTGGATGCTTTAATTTGCTCAAGAAGCCATTCCATTTTGTCAAATCTGGTTCTTTATAATTCGTAATATTTAATTTTTTCATTACGATTAAATCCAATTGTTCTTTCAACATTAACAAGGGAACTTCGTAAATAGTACTTGCATCACATGATTCAATTACATTGCCTGGTTTAACATTACAGAATAAAGCAATTTTACGTTTAATATCATCATTCAAAGGATGCTCTGTTCTACAAACAATCACATCGGGATGTACACCTGTTTCGCTTAACATTCTAACACTATGTTGTGTAGGTTTTGTTTTTAATTCCTTGGCTGCATTTAAATAAGGGATTAAAGTTAAGTGCACCACCATCACGTCTTCTTCAGGCAATTCCCATTGTATTTGACGCACCGTTTCAATAAAAGGCGTGCTTTCGATATCACCTACCGTTCCACCAATTTCCGTAATCACTACATCAAATTTTCCATCTTGCCCTAACAACAACATTCGATGCTTAATTTCATCGGTAATATGAGGTACAACTTGCACCGTTTTACCTAAAAATTCCCCAGCTCTTTCTTTATTAATAACCGTTTGATAAATTCTACCTGTAGTAACGTTATTAGCTTGTGATGTAGGGGTATTTAAGAAACGCTCGTAATGGCCTAAGTCCAAATCTGTTTCAGCACCATCCTCAGTTACATAACATTCACCATGTTCGTAAGGATTTAAGGTACCTGGATCCACGTTGATATATGGGTCAAATTTTTGAATAGTGGCTGAAATGCCCCTCGCTTGTAAAAGCTTCGCCAAAGAGGCAGCGATAATACCCTTTCCTAAACTACTTGTTACACCACCAGTTACAAAAATATACTTTGCCATAAAATTAAATTCGTCTAATATTGAAAAAGCAATCCCAATCATAGTTTCCTACGAGAAATCACTCCTTCAAAGGGTTTTATAAATCGACCTATCTATTATTGGGAAAAATGCTTAGAGGTCATACAAAACTACGCCAAAAAAAGGCGTTAAAAAAATCAAGCTACCTTCATGAACAATAAATGTTTATAAATGTTATTGAAAAGTGAACATCTTAAAATAAAATCAACAAAAATCTATGAAAAAACTACTTTTTGGCCTTTCAGCCTTGCTTTTGACAGCAAGTTTAACTAGTTGGCATTGGGAAAAAACACAATTTGCTCCAGTGAACAAGGCAGCCGTTGTGGAATGCCTAAATATGGAAACCCAACAAGCTTATAAACTGGAAGCTTCTACCCCAGCTTTTGCAGCGATGCACCCAGCACCGTTGGTAGTAAATCCCGAAAACTTATTGGGTAAAATGATCCAATTTGATGCAGCCGATGGTAAACAAGCAAATGCCTATTTTATCCCAGCTAAAAAGAAAACCAAGAAATGGTTAGTTGTGATTCAAGAATGGTGGGGATTGAACGACAATATCAAATTAGAATCAGATAAATATTATGCTGCTTTAGGCGATATGAATGTAATTGCAGTAGATATGTATGATGGAAAAGTAGCTGCTACCCCAGATAGTGCTATGAAATTAATGCGCGGTGCCGATATGGCAAGAATGACTGCTATTATCCAAGGCGCTATTAAAAAAGCGGGCGCCGATGCTTCCATTTACAGTGTAGGTTGGTGTTTTGGAGGAATGTGGAGTTTACAAACTGCTATTCTTGCTGGCCCTCAAGCAAAAGGAACGGTAATGTATTATGGCCGTCCAGAAACGAATATGGATAAATTAAAATCAATTCAATGTGATATTATTGGATTCTTTGGAAATCAGGATCAAGCACCTTCACCTGCCATGGTTAATGAGTTTGAGAAAAACATGAAAGAAGCAGGTAAGAATTTGTCTGTAAACAGATATGAAGCGAATCATGGATTTGCAAACCCAAGCAACCCAAGCTTTAATCCAACCGCTACCGCTGATGCTTATGCAAAAGCCATTGCATTTTTAAAAGCGCATTAATGTTGAATAGTAAATAAACAGGATCATTCCCCTAAAATCAAAGCGCCCTAAAAAATAGCTTCCATTTGCCTCCGCGGCACGAACCGAAGTCGGCTGCATGGAACTATTTTTTAGGGCTTACTTATTTATAAGCAATTTTTTCAGCTTTATTATTTAAGCAAACTATTTGATTTTTACATATCGTCTTTGATCTTACGATAGCTGGAAGTTAAACCACGAATTAACGAAGAACTAAAACCTTGGTGTTCCATTTCGTTTAAACCAGCAATGGTACAACCCATAGGTGTAGTAACCTTATCAATTTCTTGTTCAGGATGCGTGTTCTTAGTAAGTAATAATTGCGCTGCTCCTTTCACAGTTTGCGCTGCAATTAAAGAAGCTTGAGCTGCACTAAATCCTATTTCAATTCCACCTTGAATATTTGCCCGAATATACCTTAATGCATATGCAGTACCACAGGCACCTAACACGGTTGCTGCATCCATTAATTTTTCATCAATTACAATACTCTTTCCTAATTGATTGAATAAAGAACTTACGTATTCAACCTGATCTTTTGCTTTTGCATTGGCACAAATACAAGTCATGCTTTCTTGTATAGAAATCGCAGTATTTGGCATTGCTCTAAACAAAGCAAAATTTGCATCTAGCATCTCTTCTATATCTTTTATCCATACACCTGTCGCAACACTAATTACGGTGTGTTGTCCTGCAATCAACAAAGGTTTAATATCCGCAACAATATCTTTAATCTGAAAAGGCTTCACAGCAAGTATCACATAGTTTGCATCCTTAACTGCAGCTTGATTATCTGAAGTGGTAACAACTCCTTTGTCCGCTAAATGCTGAATGGAAGACAAATTTCTTTTTGTAATGGTAATTTGATTTGCATTAACAAATCCGCTAGCAATTAAACCTTCTGCAATAGAAGATCCTAAATTTCCGCCACCAATGATGGCAATTTTATGATTGGACATATAAACTGAATTTGAATGAAATATTTTAAAAACTAAAGCCTTGAGGGCTAAAAAAAGAAAATTAGTAACCCTTTGCGGGAACTAAATAATTAGCCACATAATCTTTCACACCTTCTTCCAAACTATTAAACGGTTTATCATATCCTGCAGCACGTAGTTTATGCATATTGGCTTCCGTAAAATATTGATACTTATCACGAATATCCAATGGCATATCAACAAATTCAATATTAGGCTGAAGGCCTTGTGCAATAAAGGTATTAGCAGCTAAATCATAAAAAGACCTTGCTTTTCCAGTACCTAAATTATACAACCCATTTAATGACATGTCCCAATTAGATGCAAGCATTTTTTGCACCATCCAATAAATTACATTCACTACATCCTTCACATAAACAAAGTCACGCAATTGTTCTCCATCTTTAAAACCATCCTTATGACTTTTAAATAATTTGACCAATCCTGTTTCTTTAATTTGATTAAAAGAATGAAATATCACACTGGCCATTCTGCCTTTATGGTATTCGTTCGGACCATACACATTAAAGAACTTTAAACCAGCCCAAGAAGGTGGCGTAGTAGTTTGCGCAATGGCCCATTTATCAAATTCATTTTTACTTACGCCATATGGATTTAAAGGAACCAACTTATCTAAAATTGTATGCGTATCCTCATATCCATTTTCGCCACCACCATAGGTAGCTGCAGAAGATGCATAAATAAATGGAATTTGTTTTTCAGTTGCATAATGCCAAAGTGCTTTTGAATATTCCACATTCAAAGCCTCGTGAATGGCATAATTGAATTCGGTCGTATCAGTTCTTGCGCCTAAATGCACAATAGCATCAATTTGAAATTCCAATTCAGGAAGCTGTTCAATAAAAGCCTGCCTTTCAATTATTTTTATGAATTGTTTTTGCTCCCAATTTTTTCTTTTTGCTTCCACCCCAAAATCATCCACCAATAGCAATTGATTCCATCCTTGTTCATTAAAAAATTGAACACAAACAGATCCTATAAACCCTGCAGTGCCGGTAACAACAATGGTTGGTTGCTTTGACATTTGTATGCTATTTAACTAGTTGCTTTTCAATTGCAGTATCGTAATCATTTTTCCAAGCAGTAATAGCACCCCAGTTTTCACCTTCTACAATTACTTCACTAGCCGTAACTTTTCCTAATACCGAAGTTTTAATGCCATGCTTTGCAGCTGCAGCTTCAATAGCAGCAACATTGGCAGCATCTGTTGAAACTACCACTCTGCTTTGTGCCTCACCTACCCAATAAGCATCTTTACGTAAGTTGCTTCCATTAGATGAAACTTCAAAACCTTTGTTGTTGAAAAATGCCGATTCTAACAATGTTACTATTAATCCACCCTCACTAATATCATGCACACTTTTAACTTTAGCCTCTTTAATTAAGCTTGCAACCAATTGTTGTAAACTAAACTCTTCTTCTAAATCAAAATAAGGTGCTTGAGAATGCGTAACTCCTTTTAGTTTATTCAAGTATTCCGAAGAACCAATATCATTTCTTTGCTCCCCTAATAAAACAATTACATCCCCTTCATTTTTGAAGTCTAATGTCATTCTATTTTTCATATCCTCTACAATACCCACCATACCAATAGTTGGCGTTGGGAAAACAGGACCATCTGGATTTTGATTATAGAAGCTTACATTACCCCCTGTTACTGGTGTATTAAATTTACGACAAGCAGCACCCATCCCTTCCACTGATTTTACAAATTGATAATATACTTCTGGATCATAAGGGTTACCAAAATTTAAACAGTTGGTAACGCCAATTGGCTCACCACCGCTACAAACAATATTTCTTGCAGCTTCGGCAACTGCAATCATAGCACCCTTTTCAGGATTTGCAAAAACATATTTACTATTACAATCTACTGTCATAGCCAATGCCTTACCCGTTCCTTTTGCCAATACAACCGCAGCATCACTTGGCGCATTGGTAGTTGTATTTGCAGCACCCACCATACTATCATATTGATTATACACCCAACGCTTTGATGCAATATTTGGAAGATTCACTAAATCCTTAACCGTTGCTTTTAAGTTAGTAGTATCTGCAATTGAGTTCATGTCAAATGCATTCACTTTTGCAAGGTATGCTGGTTCTTTATACTCGCGCGTATATTGAGGAGCACCTCCACCTAACACTAATTCGTACGCAGGTAATGAAGCTTCTAATTCACCATGCATATAAAAGTTTAACAAACCATCATCCGTTACTTCACCAATATTACTACATGATAAATCCCATTTTTCAAACACAGCTAATACTTCAGCTTCTTTTCCTTTTTGCACACAAATTAACATACGCTCTTGGCTCTCACTTAAAAGCAATTCCCAAGCTTTCATATTTTGTTGACGTGTAGGTACTTTATCTAAATCAATACGCATACCTACTCCACCCTTTGCACTCATCTCGGCAGTAGAACAAATAATGCCAGCTGCACCCATGTCTTGCATACCAACAATACCGCCTGTTTCAATGACTTCTAAACAAGCTTCTAATAGTTTCTTTTCTTGAAATGGATCACCTACCTGTACCGCTGGCAACTCTTCTACACTATCTGCAGTAATTTCTGCAGATGCAAAACTTGCACCACCAATACCATCCTTACCAGTTGCACTACCAACAAAGAAAATAGGATTCCCTTTCCCTTCGGCAGTTGCACTCACTGTTTTACCCGCTTTTACAATACCCACACTCATTGCGTTTACTAAAGGATTGGTATGATAACAATCTTCAAAATACAATTCACCACCCACTGTTGGAACACCAAAACAGTTTCCATAATGACCAATACCATGCACCACACCCGCCAATAATCTTTTTGTTTTATTATCATCTAGTTTACCAAAACGTAAACTATTTAAAGAGGCAATTGGACGTGCCCCCATGGTAAAAATATCTCTTTGAATTCCACCCACACCTGTTGCAGCACCTTGGAAAGGCTCTAATGCACTTGGGTGATTATGGCTTTCAATTTTAAACACCACACCATAATCATTTCCGATATCCATTAATCCCGCATTCTCTTCACCAGCTGCCACCAACATTCTACCTCCATCGCGTGGCAAAGTCTTTAACCACTTAATAGAGTTTTTATAACTACAATGTTCGCTCCACATACCACTAAATGCACACAACTCGGTAAAGTTTGGCGTACGACCTAATTTGACTTTTATACTTTCAAATTCTTCGGCTGTTAACCTCAATTGCTGTGCTGTTTTTACGGTGATTTCCATTTATATTGACTTATGCTTTTATAGATGTCGCGAAGTTACAAAATGGGTGGGTAAGCAAAGCCTAGATTTACCAACATAATCAGATTAAAAATGTGTATCAATTTTCACAAATACGATAGAAGGTTTGTTTTCGAAAAATTGAATTTCTTTGAAAATCAATCATTTGTGCAATTATTTAATATTAAATAAATTATACATATTTATATTTTATTCACAAATCAAGCATTTTTAAATTTATTTCTATAAAAAATAATAAATCTTACTTATTTTCGTGCTCGGATACAGGAAAATCCTACTTAACAATCGTATATTTTATTTTTTTAATATTTAAACATTCCTATTATGTCTAAATCTAAATTGGAGTACATCTGGTTAGATGGTTACCAACCAACTCAGTCTTTAAGAAGCAAAACAAAAATCGAAAACAACTTTAGTGGAAAATTAGAAGATTGTGATATGTGGAGCTTTGATGGCTCTTCAACTGAACAAGCATTAGGTGGATCTTCAGACTGCTTATTAAAGCCAGTATATATATGTAAAGACCCTCAACGTAAAGATGCATATTTAGTTATGTGTGAAGTTTTAAATGCGGATGGTACTGCACACGTTTCAAATGGTCGTGCAACCATTCAAGATGATGACAATGACTTTTGGTTTGGATTTGAGCAAGAATATTTTTTATGGAACCCAGCAACAAACAAGCCATTAGGATTTCCAGAAGGTGGATACCCTGGCCCTCAAGGTCCTTACTATTGTTCAGTAGGCGCTAACAATGCATATGGAAGAAATATTGTAGAAGAGCATTTGGATGTATGTTTAGAAGCTGGATTGAATGTAGAAGGCATCAATGCAGAAGTTGCAGCAGGACAATGGGAATTCCAAATTTTTGCAAAAGGTGCAAAAGAAGCAGGAGATCAAATTTGGGTAGCAAGATATTTATTAGAAAGAATTGGTGAAACATATGGTGTATCCATTAACTGGCATTGCAAACCATTAGGTACATTAGATTGGAACGGATCAGGTATGCACGCAAACTTCTCTAACACTACATTAAGAACTTGTGGTAAGCGTGAAGTGTATGAAACCATTTGTGAGTCTTTCCGTCCATTTGTAAAAGAACATATTGATGTATACGGTGCTGATAATCATTTACGTTTAACTGGTAAGCACGAAACAGCTTCTATTCATGATTTCTCTTTCGGGGTTTCAGATAGAGGAGCTAGTATTCGTATCCCAATTGGGGCAGTAGAGAAAGGTTGGAAAGGATGGTTGGAAGACCGTCGTCCAAACTCTGCAGCAGATCCTTATAAAGTTGCAGCAAGAATTATTACAACTGTGAAAACTGCAAAGGTATAATTGGTTCATAATTAAGGTTTTTTAGAATAGGCATTCATAAATTGTGTTTTGAATTGTGATCCCCCAAGAAATTGGGGGATTTTTTGTGCATTATTGATAATATAATTAAGGAATAGCTTAATTATTGGGGGTAAATTTGCCTTGCTTAACAAATCAAAAATTAATATATATGTCATTAAGAACCGATGCGGTAAATCATGTGAGTCATGGCAACATTACTTCACCTGATATTAAAGGCGCTAAAATCACAGGTGTTTTTGGCGAGAGTGTTTTTACATTAAAAACAGCGAGAGAATATTTAAGTGATGAGGCTTATAAAAGCTTAGTTGCAAGTGTAAAAGGCGGTAAAAAAATTGATCGTACAGTGGCAAGTCAAATAGCTTCGGGTATGCGTGCTTGGGCGGAGAGCAAAGGTGTTACACACTATACGCACTGGTTTCAACCCTTAACTGGAACTACGGCAGAAAAGCATGATTCTTTCTTTACCCTAAAATCGGATGGCACTGCAATTGAAGAATTTGAAGGAGCTGCTTTAATTCAACAAGAGCCTGACGCCTCTTCATTCCCTAATGGTGGTTTAAGAGCCACATTTGAAGCAAGAGGATATTCTGCTTGGGATCCATCTTCTCCCCCATTCATTATTGAAATTGGTAATGGAAAAACACTTTGTATTCCTACTATATTTATTGCTTACACAGGTGAGTCATTAGACTATAAAGCGCCATTAATGAAAGCAGTAGAGTCTTTAAATAAAGCAGCAGTAACTGTTTGTAATTATTTTGACAAGAACGTAACTAAAGTAACACCAACATTAGGCTGGGAACAAGAATATTTTGTAATTGATGAAGCTTTAGTAAATGCACGTCCCGATTTAGTACAATGTGGTCGTACCGTATTTGGTTTTACACCTGCAAAAGGTCAACAATTAGAGGATCATTATTTTGGATCTATTCCTGAAAGAGTTTACGCGTTTATGCGTGACTTTGAAAATGAATCTTACAAACTAGGTATTCCTTTAAGAACAAGACATAACGAAGTTGCACCTGCTCAATTTGAGTGTGCTCCTATTTTTGAAGAAGTAAATATTGCAGTGGATCATAACATCCTATTAATGGATGTAATGACAAGAGTTGCAAAACGTCATCGTTTGGTTGTATTGTTACATGAAAAACCATTTGCAGGTATTAACGGAAGTGGTAAGCACAATAACTGGAGTTTAGCAACAGATACAGGTGTTAACTTATTGGCTCCAGGTAAGACCCCTAAGACCAACTTAATGTTCTTAACATTCTTTGTAAACACTATTAAGGCAGTGCATGATTATGCTGATATTTTAAGAGCATCTATTGCTTCTGCATCCAACGATTTCCGTTTAGGGGCCAACGAAGCCCCTCCTGCTATTATCTCAGTATTTGTGGGAGACTATCTAACGAAAGTATTGAACGACGTGGAAACACGCGTGGGTACTAAGTTTGATGAGCAAGACGAAGCCATTTTAAAAATTGATTTACATAGAAGTATCCCTGAATTATTAATTGACAATACCGATCGTAACAGAACTTCTCCATTTGCATTCACAGGGAATAAATTTGAATTCCGTGCGGTAGGGTCTACTGCCAACTGTGCTTTACCTATGACGGTATTGAACACGATCGTGGCAGACACTTTAAACAAGTTTGCTGCAGAAGTAGATGCTTTAATTGAAAAAGGCGACAAAAAGGAAATTGCCATTATGCAAGTCATTCAAAAATATATTGTTGCAAGTAAAAATATTTTATTTGAAGGCGATGGTTATAGCGAAGCTTGGCATAAGGAAGCAGAGAAAAGAGGATTGCCAAATTTAAAAACAACTCCTGTTGCCTTAGACGCCATGGTGACAGAGAAAGCTAAAAAAGTTTTCTTAGAAAACCACATTTACACGCATGCTGAATTAGAAGCGCGTCACGAAATTGAATTAGAGAAGTACATTAAGAAAGTTCAAATTGAAGCACGTGTTATGGGTGACTTAGCAACCAACCATATTATTCCTGCTGCTATTAAGTATCAGAATGAATTGTTGAAGAACGTAAACTTATTACGTGATGCTGCTTTACCTGAAAAGTTATACAAAGGCCAATTGAC
>CANGIZ010000046.1 GCA_947454025.1 Bacteroidota bacterium
AAGTGCTGGTACAGGATTTGGTGCTTCTCCAGATGCTAACCCATTAAACTTCATCAACCCTAACGACATTCAAAGTGTTGACGTATTAAAAGATGCATCTTCTGCAGCTATCTACGGTTCTCGTGGTGCTAATGGTGTAATCGTAATCACAACTAAGTCTGGTTCATCTACAGGAACTAAATTAGAATTCGGTACTAGCGTAAGTGCTAATGCTGGTTTAATGAAAAACTATGATGTATTATCAGCTTCTACTTTTGTAAAAGGTTTGGCTAAGTACGGTGTTGCTGGTCAAGACTTCGGTTCTAACGTTAATGCAATGAAAGAATTGATGAACAACAACCTTTCTCAAAACTACAATTTAGCTTTAAGCGGCGGTAATGATAACGGTAAATTCCGTGCTTCATTTAACGGTGCTTCTACTAACGGTACTATCAAAGGTTCTACTTTAGATAAATATGTAGCTAACTTTGGTGGTCAATACAAATTCTTAGACAAGCGTTTGACTTTAGGCTTTGGCTTAACTTACGGACACACTAACGAAAATGTAATTCCATTCTCAAACAACGCAGGTTCAACTGGTAACATTATCAGTTCTATCTTACAATGGAACCCAACTCAAAAATTAACTGATGCAAGTGGTAACTTTGTATACCCAACAAACGGTTCTGGTAACCCATTAGCAATGTTAAAAGCTACAAATGACCAAGTTGGTGTTAACTCAGTATTAGCTAACATCCGTGCTGCTTACAAAATCACTGATAATTTAGAATATAGATTATTATATGCTGTAAACAGTTCTAATGGTGCAAGAGCTACTAACGTATTTGGTTTCATGCCAGGATTTAGTGGTATCTCTGGAGTTGGTTCTGCTGCAATTTCTAATGCGCAATTGACTTCTCAGACAATTACACATACATTGAACTACAAAAAAGACATCACATCTAAATTAAATTTAGACGCCTTAGCGGGTTTTGAATATTGGAAATCTGATTATTCAAACAACGCTTTCTCTGGTACTGGATTTAATACAAACTTAGATGCTAATAAATTGACTTTGCCTTACACTAACATGATGGCAAATGCTTTGACAATGAATCCTCCAAGTACTTATGTATCTCCAACTACAGAGTTACAATCTTACTTTGGTCGTGTTCAATTGAATCAAGAAGACAAATACTACTTAACTGGAACGTTAAGAGCTGATGGATCTAGCAAATTTGGTGCTAACAACAAATATGCTTACTTCCCTTCAGTAGGTGCTAAATGGGCGATCATCAATGAGAACTTCATGAAAGCAAACAAAGTATTCTCTAACTTAGCGTTGAGAGCTTCTTATGGTATCACTGGTAACCAAGAGTTCCCAGCGGGTGCTTCTCAAGAGCAATTCTACTTTGGTTCATTTAACAATGCTGGTCAAGTTAACGTAGCTAACCCAAGCTTGAAGTGGGAAGAATCTAGATCTATCGATTTAGGTATCGAATTCTCTTCTAAGAATGGTAAAATCTACGGAGCAATCGATTGGTATGACAAGAATACTTCAAACATCTTGTTCCAATCTACAGCTATTCAACCAGCTCCAGCTTCTATCTACTTTATCAACTTACCAAACGCTCAATTAAACAACACTGGTGTTGAATTTACATTGGGTGCGAATTTAGTTTCTAAGAAAGATTTAACATGGGATGTGAACGGTTATGTTGCCTTCAACAAAAACATGTTGACTAAGTTTACTCAAAACGGCCAAGACATTCAAATCTTAACTGGTAGTATCGATGGTCAAGGTGTATCTGGTACATTAGGTCAAGTAATCACAAACAATCAACCAATCAACGAATTCTACTTGAAGAAATTCTTAGGATTTGATGCTAAAGGAAACCAATTGATTGCTGATAACCCAACAATGGCTGGAAATCCAAACCCAACTACTACTTATGGTATTAGCACTACAGTTAACTACAAGAAATTCACTTTCGTTGTAAACGGTGGTGGTTCTGCAGGATACTCAGTATATAATAACACTGCAACAAGTGTTACTAACATTGCTGGTATTTCTAATGGTAGAAACATCAGTTTAGCTGCTTACAACTCTAAGGAAATGGCTACAAGCCCAGTTGCTGCTAACTCTAGATTCTTAGAAAGCGGTGATTTCTTTAAGTTGAGAAATGCTTCTGTATCTTACCACTTCGGTAACTACGGTAAGTACATCAAAAACTTGAATGCATTTGTATCTGGAAACAACTTGTTAGTATTCACGAAATTCTCTGGATTTGATCCTGAGGTTAACATCGACAAAGGAAGTAACAACTACCCTTCAAGATCAATTGAATACTTGCCTTATCCAACTGCAAGAACATTCTCTGCTGGTGTAAACTTCTCTTTATAATCTAATTAATAAAACGATAATTTATGATAAAGTCATTTAAATTAAAAGTGTTTGGATTAGTATTAGTTACAGCTGTTGGTTGTACTAAGCTAGACGAGCATTTAAATAGCACTTTGACTAATGGTCAAACAGCTAATGCATTGGGTAGTGCCGGTGTAGGCTTGCTATTGCAAGCTGCCTATACAGATATAGGTGGACCGTTCACTGCACAAGATTTGATTTTTTCTTTGCAAGAAAATACAACTGACGAGTCATTAGTACCTACAAGAGGTGGTGACTGGGATGATAACGGTGTATGGCGTGTAGTACACAGCCATGGTTGGGATGCTAACCATAGCCAAGTGTTAAACGTTTACAACGCTTTAAACAAAATCAACTTTGATGCGACTAACGTATTAGCATTTAGCCCAAGCGCTCAACAAGCAGCGGAAGCTAGATTCTTAAGAGCGTTATCTTTGTATCAATTATTAGACTTGTATGGTCAGTTCCCTGTAAGAAATGCAGGTGACAACTTATTGAACGCTCCACAAGTATATGCTGGTGCAGCGGGTGCTGATTTCATCATCAATGAGTTAACTACAATTATCCCTAATTTACCTGCAACTTCTGATGCGAACAAAGCAAACCAAACTTCTGGTAACGTTTTATTAATGAAATGTTATTTGAATAGAGGTGCTTGGTCTAACAGAGCTGCTCCAACATTTGCAGATGCTGATATGCAAAAAGTAATCAGCATTGGTAATTCAATTATCGCAGCTGGTAAATATAGCTTAGCAACTGAGTACTTTAGCAACTTTGACGTTGATAACGGTTCTTCTAAAGAAAACATCTTAACTTATGTTAATACAACAGGTGTAGGTGCAAACAATAGCGGTATCAACGGTACTTGGGCTAAAACATTACACTACAATTCTTACACTCCAGCAAACCCTAACGCAGGTTGGAACGGTTTCTCTACTTTAGGAGACTTCTACAATAGCTTTGGTGCTGCAACTCCAATGGTGGGTGTAACTCAATTTAAAGCTGGTAACACTTCAGGTAAGTATGCTGATACTGCTGCTGATAGCCGTATTGGTGGTCGTTATTACGCTAAATCAACTCCTCAATCAGGTATCAAACCTGGTTTCTTAATCGGTCAACAATATGATGAAAAAGGTGTTGCTGAAAAAGATAGAAAAGGTGCTGCTTTAGCATTCGATCCAACAATCGCATCTGATATGAAAGAAAATGGTGCTAACTTAGAAGTTACTGGTATCCGTGTTGTAAAATACGCTCCTGACTTAAGTTTAGCAGGTACTGCTTCATTTGGTGGTCCAGCTGGTAACGACTTAGTAATCTTCCGTTATGCGGATGTATTATTAATGGTTGCTGAAGCGAAATTACGTGCAGGTACTCCTGATGCTGCTGGTGCTTTAGCATTGGTAAATCAATTGAGAACTGCAAGAAAAGCAGCTACTTTGACTACTATTCCTTTAGTAAATACTTCAAACCCTGTTGACCCAACAACTTTGTTGGCTGAAAGAGGTAGAGAGTTCTATTGGGAAGCACAAAGAAGAACTGACTTAATCCGTTTCGGAGTATTCTTGAAACCATGGCAATATAAGCCTACAGATGATGCTAAATATTTAGTGTTCCCTATTCCGTCTCAAGCGTTAGCGGCGAACCCTAACTTGCATCAAAATCCTGGATACTAGTTGTAATAATTACAATTTAAATATCTAATTTTGAAGAGGCCAATTTTTATTGGCCTCTTCTTTTTTTTATACCATTCGCCATGCGTCATTCATCTATTTTTAAAGTCCTTATTGTATTATTATTTAGTTCGGGTTGTGCTTTGAAAAAAGAAAAACCTTTGTTTGAATTAATGAACAAAACAGGAATTGATTTTGTAAATCAAGTAGACGATGGTAAAAAAGAGAATAGCTTTTTATTCCGTAACTTTTATAATGGAGGCGGTGTTGCTATTGGTGATATTAACAACGATGGCTTAGCCGATGTGTTTTTAACCTCCAATGCGGGTGCTAATAAGTTATACTTAAACAAAGGGAATTTTCAATTTGAAGACATTTCAAAAAAAGCGGGTATCATAGTAGATGACAAATGGAATACAGGCGTTGTTATGGCCGATATTAACGCCGATGGCTGGTTGGATATTTATGTTTGTAGTTCTGGCCATATGCCTACCGGAAACCGTTTAAATAAGCTTTATATTAACAATCACAACGGAACTTTCACCGAGTCGGCAAAAGCTTATGGATTAGATATTAAAGCTTATACAACTCAGGTTTCATTTTTCGATTATGATATGGATGGTGACTTAGATTGTTTTATGATCAACAACAGTCCTATTCCTGTGAATCAATTAGAGTTCTCCAATAAAAGAGATTTATTAGAAAGTAAGTGGCCAGTGGGGGATTTTTTAAAAGGAGGAGGAGATCATTTATTTAAAAATGACAATGGGCATTTTACCGAAGTAACACAAGACGCAGGCATCCACGGCACTTTGTTAAGTTTTGGTATGGGGGTTTCGGTAGGAGATATTAATAATGATGGCTATCCTGATGTATATGTAGCGAACGATTCATACGAGCGTGATTATTTATACATCAATCAAAAAAACGGGAAGTTTAAAGATGTGTTGGAAGAAAAAATGCAACATACTAGTTTCTCTTCCATGGGGGCAGATATTGCCGATGTAAACAATGATGGTTACAGTGATATTTTTACAACGGACATGTTGCCGCTTTCTGACTTTAGAATTAAAACAACGGGCGCTTTCGATGACATTGATATGTTCAATCGAAAAATTGGAGCAGGTTTTTATTATCACTATGTAAAAAACTGTTTGCAGTTAAATACCCCTTCGGGCAATTTTAAAGACATCGGAAACTATGCAGGGGTTTCTGCTTCTGATTGGAGTTGGGGTGCTTTGATGTTTGATATGGACAATGATGGCTGGAATGATATCCTTGCATGCAATGGTGTAAACCACGATGTGACCGATTTGGACTTCATGAATTTTTTCGCGAATGACGTAATTCAGAAAATGATATTAACAGGTCGTAAAGACGAAGTGGATCAAGTATTAAAACAAATACCAAAAACACCTATTCCCAACAAGGTGTACAAAAACGAACACAATTTAAAATTTACAGATATTGGTGCAAAGTGGGGATTGGGTCAAAATTCTTTTTCAAATGGTGCGGCCTATGGCGACTTGGATAACGATGGCGATTTGGATTTAGTTATTAATAACGAGAACCAGCCCAGCTTCGTTTATAAAAACAATGCTAGAGAGTTGAATCACAATAACTATGTGGGAGTTCAATTAAAAGGCAATGGTCAAAATACATTTGCAATAGGCAGTAAAATTCAATTGCATATTGGAAAGGATATTTTAACAAAGGAAGTCATTCCAAGTAGAGGTTTCCAATCCTCAGTTGACTATAAACAAGTTATTGGAATTGGAAATGCAGCTAAAGTGGATTCTATGGTTATTATTTGGCCAAGCCGTTTAATGACGACAATAAAAAATCCGACAATTAATAAAGTGCATCAAATACTACAGCCATCTAAAGGTATCGTATTTGAGCCAGCACCCTTGGTAAGTGAAAAACCTATTTTAACAAAAGTAGCTGCGCCATTTTTAAAACATGTCGAAAATGAGGTAGTTGATTTTTATGCAGAAAGAGGCGTGCCCGAAATGTTATCAAAGGAAGGGCCTAAAGCTGCAGTTGGAGATGTAAATGGAGATGGCTTAGAAGATGTGTTTATTGGTGGAACACCTGACCATCCAGGACAATTGTACTTGCAAAACAAAGCAGGTGATTTTGTAATTAAACCACAAAAAGGTTTTGAGGCATTTAAAAGTTTTGAGGATGTTGCAGTATTATTGGTAGATGTAGATAATGATAAGGACTTGGATTTAATCATAGGCCCAGGGGGCAACAATAACGAAGTGAATTCGAGAGAACTTCAAGTAAGGTTGTTTAAAAATGACGGCAAGGGTAATTTTGAAATTGACGCCAATGCATTTCCAAATGTCTCCATGAATATTTCTGTCATCGCTCCTCATGATTTTAATAAGGATGGTAAAGTTGATTTATTTGTTGGTGCTAGAAGTTATCCATTTGTATACGGAATGAATCCAACTAGCTTTTTGTTTGTAAATGATGGGAATGGTCACTTTACAGATATTGCAGCTGCAAAAATTCCTGCATTGTCAAATATAGGCATGGTAACCGATGCCAAGTGGGTGGATATTGACGGAGACAAGCAAATGGAATTAGTTGTTGTAGGGGAATGGATGGCTCCTCATATTTTTAAACTTGCTAATGGACAATTCAAAGAAATAACAAGTAATCTAAATGAATTGAATGGATGGTGGCAAACGATTCAATATGCAGACATTAATAATGATGGAAAGCAAGATTTAATTATTGGGAATATTGGAGAGAATTTTTATTTACAACCTAGTAAGGATTTGCCTGTAAAATTGTTTGTTAATGATTTTGATAAGAATGGCATTAAAGACAAAGTGGTGACTTATACTGTGGATGGAAAGGATAAGCCAGTAGTGGTTAAAAGAGAATTAGAAGAGATGGTGCCATCTATTAAAAAACATAATTTAAAACATATTGAATATGCCAATAAATCGATACAAGAAATATTCCCTATCGAAGACATTAAAGCATCTATCATAAAAACATTGGATTATCCAAGTTCAATCATTGCGATTAATAAGGGCGGCGGAAATTTTGAAATTGTGAAACTGCCTGCCATGACCCAATTGAGTAGTATTAATGCAATACAGGTGGCCGATTTGAATAAGGATGGAAAATTAGATTTAATATTAGGAGGCAATCATTTTGACTACCAGCCACAATATGAAAGATTAGATGCCAGTTTTGTAGATGTTTTATTGCAAAGGAAGAATAGTCAATTTGAAGTACTAGACCCAATGCAATCAGGGATTCTTTTAAAAGGACAAATGAGAGATATTAAAGCCATTCAGCGTCTTGGCAAAACTCATTTCTTGTTTTTACAAAATAATGAATACCCATTATTATACCAATTGAATTAAAATGTTGTAATTATTATGTTCCTTTCAAATGCCTATAAAACTATTTCTAAATCAATGCTAGTAATGGCTATTGTAGCTGCTACTGCTTGTAAGGAAGTAAAAAAGGAATTGCCCTTATATGAACAAATGAATGGCACAGGAATTGATTTTAATAATAAGGTGGTTGATAATGACACCATTAATATTTTAAACTATCGAAATTTTTACAATGGTGGTGGAGTAGCGGTTGGTGATTTAAACAACGATGGTTTGCCAGATGTTTTTTTTACAGCCAATCAAGGTGCGAATAAATTATATTTAAACAAAGGGAATTTTAAATTTGAAGACATTTCGTTAAAAGCAGGATTTGTAGAAAAAAAACAATTTAGCACAGGTGTTGTGTTGGTAGATATAAACAATGATGGCTGGTTAGATATTTATGTTTCCAATGCAGGCAGCATGGACAATGAACAACTAAGAGCTAATCAGCTATTCATTAATAATCATGATTTGACATTTACGGAAAAAGCAGCCGAATATGGATTAGCTGATACAGGCTATACAACTCAGGCAACTTTTTTTGATTACGATATGGATGGTGATTTGGATTGTTTCTTAATTAACAATAGTCCTATTCCTGTAAATAGTTTAGGATATCCAAAGCAAAGAGATGTATTGTCTAAGGATTGGGCAGTACCAGCCAACATGAAAGGAGGCGGTGATCATTTATATCAAAATAACAATGGACATTTTGTAGAAGTAACAAAGCAGGCAGGTATACATGGCACCTTAATGAGTTTTGGCTTAGGCATTTCTATTGGTGATATTAATGGCGATCACTATCCGGATATTTATGTGTCGAATGATTTTTTTGAAAGAGATTATTTATACATCAATCAAAAGAACGGCACCTTTAAGGATCAGTTAGATACTTTATTGTCTCATACAAGCTTTGCTTCCATGGGGGCTGATATTGGAGACATTAACAATGACGGCTATCCCGATATTTTTACCACCGACATGTTGCCAGCCGACGACTATCGATTAAAGACAACACTGAGTTTTGATGATATTGATCAATATCGTTTAAAGGAAAGGAATGATTTTCACCATCAATTTTTACAAAACACTTTACAGCTAAATACCAAGCAAAACAAATTCATTGACATTGCAAATTATAGTGGCGTAAATGCTTCCGAATGGAGTTGGGGTGCATTGCTTTTTGACGCCGACAACGATGGAAACAATGATATTTATATTTGTAATGGCATATACAGGGATTTAACCAATCAAGATTTTTTGGATTTTGATGCCAATGAGATTAAAGAAAAAATGATCCAAACCGGCAGAAAGAGCTTGACCGATTTGGTCTCTAAAATTCCTTCCATTGCGGTCCCTAATAAATTATTCAGAAACAAAGGCAATTTAAAATTTGAAGATAAGTCAGCGGACTGGGGCTTTACGCAAAATTCATTTTCCAATGGGGCTGCTTATGCCGACTTGGACAATGATGGTGATTTGGATTTAGTGATTAACAATGTGAATGAACCTGCATTGATTTATAAAAATCTAACTGTTGAGAAAAAATTAAATCATTATATCGCTTTTAAATTAGAAGGCAGTGATCAAAATAAATTTGCAATTGGTGCAAAAGTGCTTGCTTATATTGGCGATCAGATTATTAGTAGAGAACTCATTCCAAGCAGAGGTTTTCAGTCCTCAGTGGATTATAAATTAGTAATGGGCTTGGGTCCTAAAACTAAAATTGATTCAGTAGTCATTTATTGGCCAAATAATACGCATCAAAAAATAATAGCGCCATTAAAAATCGACGCTACGAATACTATTATACAACCATTGCAGGGCGACAAATCTTTATTTAAAAACACGAATGTAGTTGAAGCACAAGTAAAACCATTGTTGTCAAAGACTACAATTCAATTTGACAAACATCAACAACCGGACTATACTGATTTTTATGCAGAGAGAGGTATTCCTGAAATGTTATCGCATCCTGGTCCTAAAGCTGCAGTAGGTGATGTGAACGGTGACGGGTTAGAAGATATTTATATCTCAGGCACAAGTGAACACATTGGACAGCTTTATTTACAAACTGCAAGTGGTTTTCAAAAAAAGGCAATCCCCGATATGCAACAGTTTGCAAATTTTGAAGATGCCGAATTAGCACTTGTAGATGTAGATGGGGATCATGATTTAGATTTATTTATTTCGGCAGGGGGTAATAATGCATTGCCTGGAACAAGAGAGTTACAGCATAGATTGTTTTTAAATGATGGAAAGGGAAATTTTAAAATTTCTACCACCGCATTCCCGATGAACCAGGATAATATTGGCGCAATTGTGTGGTGTGATTTTGATAAGGATGGCGATTTGGATTTATTCACAGGAGCTTCCTGTATTACCAAAGCTTATGGAGTAACGCCACAGTCACATGTATATTTGAATGATGGCAAAGGTCAGTTTAAAGATCTACCAACATCAAAACTAGCAGGCTTGGATCAGGTGGGTATGGTACGAAGTGCCAATTTGTTCACAATTGACAATCAACCATCACTTGTAGTAGTGGGTGAATGGATGAGTCCACACATTTATACATTTACAAATGGTGCATTTAAAGAAGTTTCATCTAATTTAAATGCATTAGAGGGTTGGTGGACTGCCGTGCAAGTAGCAGATTTAAATAAAGACGGCAACCCCGATTTGATTTTAGGAAATATTGGCGAGAATTTTAATCAGCACCCTACAGCAGAAACACCATTAAAATTATTTGTATCTGACTTTGACGGCAATGGTAGTATTGATAAAATAATGACCAAGACTTATGAAGGCAGGGACGTTCCTGTATTTATGAAAAGAGATATTCAGGATCAAATCCCTTCGCTTAAAAAAGTGGCATTACATCATAAAGAATACGCTAAAAAATCAATCAATGAATTGTTTAGCAGCGAAGTGATGAATAAGTCAATGGTAAAGAAAGTAAATTACACATCTTCAATTGTGGCAATTAATAAAGGGAACGGTCAATTTGAAATAAAAGCATTGCCAACACTTGTTCAATTTTCAAGCATACATGCCATTCAAGTAACCGACTTTAACAATGACGGCAAACTTGATTTAATCCTTGGTGGAAACGATTTTAATTTTCAACCTCAATTAGGCCGATTAGATGCGAATGAAGGATTGGTACTTTTAGGAAATGGCAATGGAACTTTTGAATCAATTAGTGCTAATAAAACTGGCTTGCGTTTAAATGGCATGGTAAGATCAATTGAAAAAATAAATTTTCAACATCAACCTCATATGCTGATTTTGCAAAATAATATGGAGCCTCAATTGTTCAAGCAACTACATTAGTTACATGACTGGGTAGTAAATTCTAGTTTCCCATTTACTGGTGTCTGTTAGTCTTCTTCGGTCTGTTTTTAATAGTTCAAAAGGAACTGCAGGGGAAGGCCTTTTTGAGTCTAATAAATAGGTTTTAAGTGCAGCGTATCCGTTTTGAATGGTTGCTGGGCCGCCTATAATATCTGCAACATACATTTTGCCATTCGTTGGCATTCTTTTGATTTTATAGTTTGCTGTTTCAGGTAGGGTTCCATTAAAAGAAAGGCCTACCATAATAGTGTAATCATTGGTGGGATTTTCTAAAACCGTTACCATGGGATCATTTGCAGCTTGTTTATGGAAACTGTTTAAATATTGAGTCAATGCATCAGCAACACTATAAATTTGAGCCGTTGTTGGCAATTGTTTGCTTATGAACTTGGTAGAAATTAATGTCGTATCCTTTAATGTAATCTCTTTGACATCCCAGCCATAAATATTGGCAGGTTGTTCTACGAAATTATTCAATTGGCCTAGTAATTTAGCCGTTGCCTTTTTTATTTTAACCGCTTCTTGATAATCATTCCATCTTTGAATTGGATTCCAACTGGTTTTAATTTCAGCGAACCAATGAATGGCAGCTGTTTCCTTGGTAACCCCATTGGCGGTAATAAAGCTTTTAGTTTGCAGTGCTTTGGTAGCTACATCAATTTCAATAATATTGGACAATGCAGCATTGGGAGTAAATTCAATATCGTCCATAATGATTTTATGTCGATTGCTATCATAATGCTTTGACATGCTTTTGATAAAAAGGGAAGGATCATTGAGTAAGCGTATTGCAGTTAATTCATGCGTATTACTTACTAAAAAAGTGGATATTTTGATAGTAGATGGAATCAAAAAATAGAACAAGCCGATACTTGCAAAAAGGACTACTGGAATGGCTATTTTTAGGTATTTCATTTATTAAAATATTTATTCGTAAAAATACTACAAGGATGGCTATTTAC
This sequence comes from Bacteroidota bacterium, assembly GCA_947454025.1. Classification (GTDB taxonomy): domain Bacteria; phylum Bacteroidota; class Bacteroidia; order Chitinophagales; family Chitinophagaceae; genus Sediminibacterium. The sequence goes on from CANGIZ010000046.1 coordinate 11,804, forward strand.
CTGCAAATTCTTTATTAAGTATAAGACTGAATTGTCCTAAAACATTTAACTTTATCCTGCATTTCACAGAACAATGCCAATCCATACAAATTAATATGAACCTAGTAAGATCCATTTTTAAAATAAAGTCATTTTCCGTATGGGTGGGCTTTGCAATTTGTGTTGGCATTCAGTGTAATTCAGTTGCCAAGGAGCAACCCTTGTTTGAAATGCTCGATGCCACTAAAACTGGCATACAATTTGAAAACAAGTTAAACCCTAATGATGCATTTAATATGTTTCATTATATGTACTATTATAATGGAGCTGGAGTAGGAACAGGCGATTTTAACCAGGACGGAAAAATCGATATTTTCTTTGCATCCAACGAAGGTGCGAATCAGTTGTATTTGAATAAAGGAGGGTTGCATTTTGAAAATGTAACCCAACAAGCAAAAATTCCGCAGGACTCCGCTTGGAACACGGGCGTTTCGGTGGTAGATATTAACAACGACGGATTATTGGATATCTATATTTGTCGATTAGGTAATTTTGAAAAATTCAATAGTAAAAATCAATTGTTGATTTGTCAAGGTTTAAAAAATGGTATACCCACTTATAAAGACGAGGCAGCTGCATATGGCTTAGATTTCTCAGGATTTAGCACACAAGCAGCATTTTTTGATTATGATGGAGATGGCGATTTAGATGTATTCTTATTAAACCATTCTGTACATCAAAATGGCACTTTTGCGCCAAGAAAGAATTTCGCAGGAACCTATGATCCTTTGTCGGGCGATCGCATCTTCAGAAATAATAATGGAAAATTTGAGGATGTTACCAAGTTGACAAAAATTAATAGTACGCGTATTAGTTATGGATTGGGAATTGTGGTGAGTGATTTAAATTTAGACGGCTATCCGGATATCTATGCAGGTAATGACTTTCACGAAAATGATTATTTGTATATCAATCAAAAGAACGGAAGTTTTTTGGAGGAGCAAGAGCAGCGTATGATGCATACGAGTCAATACTCAATGGGTGTAGATGCAGGAGATTTAAACAATGATGGCTTCCCCGAAATTATTTCAATGGACATGTTGCCAAAAGATCCCTACATTCTAAAAAGATCCTTAGGGGAAGACGACTACGATACCTACAAGTATAAAATTTCAGTTGGGTATGGAGTACAGGTTACACGTAACAACTTACAATGGAATCGCCGCAATGGTCATTTTAGTGAAATTGGAATGTATGCAGGTGTGTTTGCTACGGATTGGTCTTGGTCTACCCTTATGATGGATTTTAACAATGACGGTTTAAAAGACGTTTTCATTGCGAATGGCATCCCCAAGCGTATGAACGACATGGATTACGTGAACTATGTTTCTAATCAGGAAATTCAAGAAAAAATCAGAGACCATAAAATGGGAGATAAGGACATGGCTTTGATTGATCATTTTCCAGAAATAAAAATCCCTAACCAATTTTTCTTAAATACAGGAAATCTTGCGTTTGCAGACAAAGAAAAATCCATAATCAACAATCCTAATTCTTATTCAAATGGGGCAGCTTATGCCGACTTTGACAACGATGGGGACTTGGACTTGGTAGTGAATAATGTAAACGACAAGTCTTTCATTTATGAGAATAAAGCCAATAAGGATACTGCTAACAAATTTGTGTCGATAACATTAAAAGGAGCAGAGAAAAATATCAATGCTTTGGGTGCAAAAGTGGTTTTATTCACGCCTGGTCAAGTAAGGACTTATGAGAAATATCCTGTGAAAGGTTTTTTGTCTAGTATGGAAGTGCCCCTATTAATTGGATTGAAAAATACAATTATCGATTCTGCATTTTTAATATGGCCGGACAATACGTATCAAAAAATAAATCTAAAAAGCAAATTAAATGGCAACGTTTCTTTTACTTATCAAAAAGGGTTGCCTGCATTTAATTATGCAATATTAACTCAGCATTGGCCAGTGAAAGGCTATCCAATGACTGATGTTACTTCAAGCACAGGTATTGCATATGTGCATCAGGAAAATATTTTTCAAGAATTTAACCGAGAACAATTAATCCCTCAAATGAATTCAACTGAAGGTCCTGCATTAGCTATTGCCGATGTGAATCATGACGCTTTGGAAGACATTTTCGTAGGAAGTGCACGTGGATATAAAAGTGAATTGTTCTTACAGCAAAAAAATGGAAAGTTTATAAAGTCGGCACAACCTGCACTGGCATTGGATAGTAATTACGAAGATGTAGATGCTGTTTGGTCGGATGTAAACAAAGATGGTCATTTAGATTTAATTGTAGGCACCGGGGGTAATGAGTACTATGGGAAAGACCAGTATATGCAATCGAGGGTATATTTAAATGATGGACTAGGAAATTTAAAACGCTTAGAAAATGCAGTACCCGTTTTCAATCAAGCCTCTTCAATCATTGCCACTGATTTTAATAAAGATGGATATCCCGATTTATTCATAACCAGTAAGACTGTTTCTATGCAATACGGACTACCTGCTGACTCTTATGTTTTGTTTAATACAGGGGATGGACATTTTAAAGATGTTACATCAACAGTAGCGCCTTTTCTCACTAAGATAGGCATGGTTACAAATGCAGCCGAAGTGGATATTAATAAAGATGGAGTTAAAGAAATCATACTTACACATCAATGGGGCGGCATTGATATTGTCTATCCCCAAAAAGGAGCTTGGTCAAAGGGTTCGGTAACAAATTTACCAGGTTGGTGGAATTTCACTTTGGCCCTGGATGTGGATGGTGACGGAGATATGGATTTAATTGCAGGGAATTTAGGTTTAAATACAAGGTTAAAAGCCACCCAACAAGAGCCTATTCGCATGTACTATAATGATTTTGACGACAATGGGACCTTCGAGCAAATCGTGAGTTTTTATTTACAAGGAAAGGAAATTCCATTCGCTAATAAGGATGAGATTCAAAGACAAATTCCGATGGTGAAAAAGAAATTCCTGTATGCCGAAGATTTCGCAAAAGCCAAAATGGAAGATATCTTTTCTAAGGCAAAACTAAAATCAGCCACTGTATATGAAGCCTATCATTTTGCAAATACGGTCTTCATCAATGATGGCAAAGGAAATTTTACAGCAAATGCATTGCCGTGGGAGGCGCAAATCTCTACCTACAAAACGGCCGCAGTTTGTGATGCAAATGGGGATCAATTGCCGGATGTATTATTGATGGGAAATTTTTATGACAATAATGTTCAAATGGGCAGGTACGATGCCGACTATGGAACCCTATTAATCAATAAAGGCAAGGGCCAATTTGAAGCTACGCCATACAATGGTTTAGTGGTAAAAGGACAGGTTCGAAAAATAAAACCAATCAATTTAGGCCATAACCAGCACTTTGTTTTAGCAATGAATTCGGATAGCTTAAAAGTGATTCAAATTAACAAGCCAATTCATTAAGCTGCAAAGGGATTATTTTGTTTGTGTTGAATCTTTAGTAGAAGGTTTTGAATAGTATTTTTTTGCAGCAAATAAAATAGGATCCAATTGCGCTTGAATTTTCTTAGCTATTAAATAGGTGTGGATTCTTTTAACTGGAGAGAAATTATGGTTGTCAATTAAACATTCATATCTTAAAAAACTACTGTCTTTTCCAGCATCTACAGCCGACAGTGTAATGGGTGCAACAATATCTTCTAATATAAATTTAGATTTTGCAGAGGAGATAAACGCCTCTTGTACTTCCATTTGTCCTTGTTCAAATATAAATGTATGGCTTTCGATTTTCTTGTAAGGCATCCATCGGTCCCAGTATTGAATTTCCATAATACCTTTTGTAAGTTCGTTAGCTGATTTCGGGATATAATCATTGCCTGTCAAGACAATTTTGTTAGGTATAAAAAGGTAAATAAGGTAAAATAAGGCAATAGCTACAATACTTGCCGTAATTTTTAAGTATTTCATAATGACGTGTTTAAGTGTAAGCCTTTGTTTGAACTCATTTCAAATTTACAGAATTCTATATTCTAGCCAGGCTATTTTCGCCCAATTATGCATGCAATAATGGTTTTTTTAGTATTTTTATGTCACTTGAAAAAGGCCATAGCTATATTATTTGTGGGCATTTTGCTGTTTAACGGATTCGGTTACCGAATTGTGTCTAATTATTTTGATCAAAAGGCATCCGCACATTTGTCTGAATTGATTGAGCAAAATGATTACAATGAGTCGGAATTGGTATCGGTAAAGACGCCTATTAATTTGCCTTATTATTCCAACAATCCTAAATTCGAAAGAGTAGACGGTGAAATGGAAATAGAGGGGATCGTATACCAGTATGTAGAACGTAGAGTATACAATGATAGTGTAGAGATTAGAATTTTACCCAACCAAGATCGTTTGCATATTAAAAATGCAAAAGAAAGTTTTGATAAGTTGGCCTCAGATTTTGAACAAAAATTAACTGATAAAAAATCTGTTCCTGTAAATAAGTCTTCTGTAAAGCTGATTAGCTTTGATTATATCGACCAAGAAAATAAATGGTCCGTAGAAAAATTCATTGCTCGTAAAATGGTAATTGGTATCCGTTTTAATGAGCGTTTATTAAGCGTTTGTTTACCTATACAAGCGCCGCCACCAAAAAATATTGCTTAGTTTATTAAGCGTCTAGCCAATGGCATTGGCTGGATATTTTTATTTTTTGCAACTATTGTCCGACAATAGTTCCTCACTTCTCTCAATCATTAAAGATGAAAAATATTCTTTCTATTGCTATTGTAGCAATTGGGTTTATGGCATGTAACAATAAAAGTGATTACAAGCAAATTACACACAATCCCGATGTATATTCAAGCACAGTCCATGAATTAAATCAAGTAGTTATGGGCAATAATTTTAGCCCTATTGTTGCGTCCCGTAATTACGCTTATGCAGCGATTGCAGGGTATGAAGTAACTGCAGCAGGTAATCCTACAAAGTATCAAAGCTTGGCAGGACAATTAAAAGGCTTAACTGAATTACCTAAACCACAGGACACTGCGAACATTGATTTCCCTTATGCATCATTGGTCGCTTACTGTATGGTTGGAGAAGCAGTTACCTTTCCTGAAGGAAGTATGAAAGAATATACCGACAGCTTGCATAAATTGGTGCAATCAAAAGGAATGCCGTCTAAAATGATTGAAGCGTCGGAAGGCTATGCAAAAAAAGTAGGTGCTGCTATTATTGCATGGAGCAAAAAAGACAATTATGCACAAACAAGAAGTGCTGAAAAATATACTGTAAAAGATATTCCAGGAAGATGGGTGCCTACACCTCCTATGTATGCATCAGCAGCAGAGCCACATTGGAAGGAGATCAGAACCATGGTATTAGACAGTGCGAGTCAGTTTCGTCCAAAAGCACCACCCGCATTTAATGTAACTGATAAAAACAGTGAATATTATATCAATGTAATGATGGTTAAAAATGCAGTGGATAGTTTAACCGACGAGCAAAAACATATTGCTAATTTTTGGGATGACAATCCTTTTAAAGTAAATGTAAGTGGTCATATCATGTTTAGTTCTAAAAAATTCTCTCCTCCAGGCCATTGGATGAGTGTGGTAGGTATAGCGAACAAAACAGCAAAAGCCGATTTTGAAACTGCAACTTATGCTTATGCTAAAACAGCGATTGCCTTATTTGACGCATTTATACATTGCTGGGATGCGAAGTATGCATACAATACGGTTCGGCCTGAAACCGTAATTAATAAATATTTTGATATGAACTGGAGACCTTTATTGCAAACTCCAGCATTCCCAGAATATACTTGTGGGCATTCAACCATTTCATCATCAGCTGCTGAAGTTTTAACAAGTGTGTACGGCGACAATTTCGCTTATACCGATTCTACTGAATTAGAGTTTGGTATTGCTAATCGAAAATTCACTTCGTTCAGACAAGCCGCTGAAGAAAACAACTGGGCTAGATTTTACGGTGGACTTCATTTTCACAATTCTTGTATCGTAAGTACCGAACAAGGAAAGAAAGTAGGTAGCTGGGTAGTGGATCATTTAAAAATGAAAAAATAACCCTACCACATTTAAATCAAAACACTCAACTTAAACACAAACACACACAATGAAAAAATATATTTTGTCATTACTAATTGTAATGGCCTTTTACACGCATGCAAATGCACAAGGTTGCGTAGCCATTAGAACAGTAGGCGGATTAAATACCATGGAGCATTCAATGCATGACATGACTCATGATAGTACAGCAAAAAAAATGGAAGATCCAAAATGGGATTTTAATATTAGTGGTCGCTATTTTAAATCATACAAGCACTTTAGCGGCACTACCGAAAATACACAAAGAGTTGCCGATGGAACCGATGTACGCAATTTTAGCCGTACTGTTGATTTGTCATTGGTAAGAAAATTAAATGACCAATGGAGTATCGGTGTTGATTTGCCGTTGGTATACAACGAAAGATCTTCTTTATATGAGCATGTTAGTAGTGTAAAAGGAAGCCCAAGGTATTCAACGTATTCTCAAGGCATTGGCGATATGCGTATTGCCGCATACAAATGGTTGATTGCACCAAAAGCAGGAAACAAAGGAAATTTATTAGGGGGTATCGGAATTAAATTGCCAACTGGAAATTATCAAGCAACCGATGTATTTCATATTACCAAAACAACTACACGTGTTGGGCCTGTGGATCAATCTATCCAACCTGGTGATGGTGGATTAGGTGTAACATTCGAATTGAATGGATTTAGAGCAATCAATAACACTTGGAGCTTATATAGCAATGCATATTATTTAATTAATCCTAAAGGTAATAACGGGGTAAGTACTACAAGAGGTGCTGTTGCGACAGCTTCTGCAATTAAGTATACTTCGGATGTTATGAGTGTACCTGATCAATATTTATTAAGAGCCGGTACTAACTGGACAAAAAATGCGCTTACTTTATCATTAGGAGCAAGATATGAATGTATTCCTGCTTCGGATTTAATTGGAGACAATACAGGTTTTAGAAGACCAGGTAATGTGTTAGCGATTGAGCCGGGTGCAAATTATAGCTATAAGAAATTGAATTTCTACTTATATACTCCAATTGCAGTAAGAAGAGAGCGTCCACAAAGCTATCCAGATGT
>CANGIZ010000047.1 GCA_947454025.1 Bacteroidota bacterium
ACTAGTGTGACTGGCTTTTTCATTACACAAAACTATTACTAAAAAAATAAACTGTTTTTATTTTGTGTCAATAAAACAATGTAATTTTATAAAAATATACTTACTAACTAAATTAAAATAACCTCCATGGCAAAGTCAAGCAAGAAAAAAGCAGCTCCAGCAAAGAAAGCAGTTGCTAAAAAAGCGACTAAGAAAGTTGTAAAAAAAGCTGCTGCTAAGAAAGCAGCTCCAGCAAAGAAAGCAGTTGCTAAAAAAGCGACTAAGAAAGTTGTAAAAAAAGCTGCTGCTAAGAAAGCGGCTCCTAAAAAAGCAGCAAAAAAAGTAGCCCCTAAAAAAGCTGCTAAGAAAGTGGTAGCAAAAAAAGTAGTTGCTAAAAAAGCAACTAAGAAAGTTGTAAAAAAAGCTGCTGCTAAAAAAGTAGCTCCAAAGAAAGTAGCAAAGAAAGTGGTTGCTAAAAAACCTGCTGTTAAAAAAGTAGTTGCTAAAAAGGCAGCCCCTAAAAAGAAAGCAGTTAAAAAAGCAACAGTAGCTCCTACTCCTGCTCCAGCGGTTGTAGTACCTGCTGTTACACAAACACTTTTCACTGAGCCAAATACTGATACCAATCCAACAGCTTAGTTTAAACTCTTACTATACAATCCCGCTCAATTGAGCGGGATTTTTTATTTTTATACTAAACCATAAAGTATGCGAAAAATTATATTAGCACTTTTATTATTCCCATTTGTACTCCATGCGCAAAGCAATAGTATTGTTGAGAAAACCAAGAACATGGAATTCCACAAAGGATATTTTAACTATTGGTGGGATGCATCGCAGGGCAAGGTATATATGGCTATCGATAAATTTGAATTGCCTTTCTTATACGTAAACTCTTTACCAGCAGGGCTAGGATCCAATGACATTGGACTTGATCGCGGACAAATTGGTGGCTCAAGAGTTGTATACTTTCAAAAAGTAGGCAAGAAAATATTAATGGTTCAACCCAATTATAATTTTCGCGCAGTAACAAATGACCCAAGAGAACAAAAAGCAGTGAATGAATCATTCGCACAATCCATTCTTTTTAGTTTTAATACCGAAGCCGATGCCGATGGTGTTATTTTAGTAGATGCCACTTCCTTTTTATTAAGAGATGCTCATGGCGTTGCCGATAAAATTAGAAAAATGAAGCAAGGAACGTATACTTTAAATGAAGGACGTTCAGCGATTTACATTGCGAACACAAAAAACTTTCCTAAAAATACCGAGATGGAAGCAACACTTACATTTGTAGGTGGCGCTGATGCAGGTAGATTAGTAAATGCGGTGACTCCTTCCGTAGAGGCCATTACAGTTCGTATGCACCATAGTTTTGTGGAATTGCCCGACAATAATTATCATGCAAGAAAATACGATGTGCGCAGTGGTTACTTTGGCACTACTTATTATGATTATGGAAGTGATATTAGTGAGCCAATTGAAAAGATGTTGATTAATCGCCATCGATTACAAAAAAAGGATCCTACTGCAAGCATCAGTGAAGCAGTAAAACCCATCGTGTATTATTTAGACAATGGAACACCCGAACCCATTAGATCTGCATTATTAGAAGGAGCAAGATGGTGGAATCAGGCTTTTGAAGCAGCTGGATACAAGGATGCTTTTCAAGTAAAAGTATTACCTGACAGCGCCGATCCAATGGACATTCGCTATAATATGATTAACTGGGTGCATCGCTCAACAAGAGGTTGGAGTTATGGCATGAGTATAACTGATCCAAGAACAGGTGAAATTATTAAAGGACAAGTAACATTAGGCTCATTAAGAGTAAGACAAGATTATTTAATTTTCACTTCATTGCTTTCCCCTTTTGTTGATGGGAAACCCGTAACGGAAAAAATGAGGGTAGCCGCACTCCACCGTCTTAGACAACTAGCGGCCCATGAAGTTGGACATACATTGGGTTTGCAACACAATTATGCTTCAAGTTTTAACGACCGAGCTTCTGTGATGGATTATCCTCACCCTAATATTTATGTAAACGAAAAAGGAGAAATCGATTTTTCAAAAGTATATACCAATGAAATTGGGGCTTGGGATAAACGTGCAATTACCTATGGATATCAGGATTTCCCATCAGGTACAAATGAAGCAGCAGCATTGAATGCTTTATTAGAAGAGAATTCTAAAAATGGATTATTATTTATTGCCGATGCGGATGCGCGCGCTGCTAGTGGTTTTCATCCATATGCACATTTATGGGATAATCAAGGAGATGCAGTAGCTGGTTTACAACAAACACTATCGGTGCGTAAAAAAGCCATGTCGCTATTTGGAGAAGAAGCCATTCAAAATGGAACACCTTTAACTAAATTAGAAGATGTTTTGGTACCCTTGTACAATTATCATCGTTATCAATTAGAGGCTGTTACAAAATTAATTGGCGGCATCAATTACAACTATAGCGTAAGAGGCGATCAAAATCAAATCAAACCCACCATCCTTCCCAACACTGTTCAACAACGCGCATTAGATGCAGCAGTGAATTGTTTGTCAGCAAGTACTTTAACGATTCCCGAAAGAATACTTGGCTTAATTCCTCCACGCCCTCCAATGTACTATGGTGTAGGTGAATTGTTTGACAAAAGAACCGGCATGAGCTTTGATGCATTAGGTGCAGCAGAAGCATTAGCAGATTTTGAATTAGGATTTTTATTTAATGTAGAAAGAGCCAATCGTTTAGTTCAAAATAAAGCAAGAGCCAATACTATTGGATTTGACAACGTAGTAGACGCTGTATTAAAAAACACTTGGTATGCAAAAACACCTGCCGGATTAGAAGGCGCAGTTCACTTGCAAACTCAACAACAAGTGCTTACTTGGTTGTTAGGAGTACATCAAAGTGCGGATGCTAATTTTGAAGTAAGGAGCATTTGTAATGATCGCTTGCAACAATTAAAAACAAAATTAGAAAGCTTAAGTAAATCAGACATTGCACATAAAGCACAATATGATTTTGCCATTGAAAGAATTAAAAATCCAGGTACAATTACTTTACCAAAACCAGTAACTATCGCGCCTGGTGCACCCATTGGATGCGATATGGATTAGCCACTTTTGAAAATGATTTACCAAAAAAGCCCCAAATAATTTTGGGGCTTTTTAATATTGCTGCTACAGAAAGTCGCTTACGCTAACATTCTCAATGGCTCTTCTAATAAACTCTTAAGTGTTTGCAAGAACGCTGCCCCTGTTGCACCATCCACTACACGGTGGTCACAACTTAAAGTCACATTCATTACATTCCCTGGAACTATTTGTCCACCTTTCACCACTGGCTCTTGAGCAATACCACCTACTGCTAAAATACAAGCATCTGGCGGATTGATAATGGCAGTGAATGAATCTATACCAAACATACCTAAGTTAGAAATAGTAAATGTACTTCCTTCCCAATCTGCTGGTTGTAATTTTTTATCTTTTGCTTTTTTAGCAAACTCTTTTACAGTACCACTAATTTGTGATAAGCTTAAGCTATCTGCAAAACGTAATACTGGAACTAGTAATCCTTCATCTACTGCTACTGCAATACCAATATTAACATGATGATTTTCACGAATAAAATCTCCCATCCAACTGCTATTAACTTTTGGATGTTGTTTTAATGACAATGCAGTTGCTTTCACAATCATGTCATTAAAGCTAATCTTAGTAGTTGCATTTTCATTTAATAATGTACGTGCTTTAATAGCTGCGTCCATATTAATTTTCATTGTCAAGTAAAAATGCGGCGCAGTGAATAAACTTTCACTTAAACGCTTTGCAATTACTTTACGCATTTGTGATACTGGCGTATCAACAAAGCTTACAGTTCCAGCAGGTACAAAGCTTGCACTTGGTGCAGCAGTTGCAGTTGCAGCAGGAGCTGCACTTGGCGTATAGTGCTCCAAATCTAATCTTGTGATTCTTCCGTTCTCACCAGTACCTTTCACATATTTTAAATCTATCCCTTTTTCTTGTGCAATTTTCTTTGCTAATGGAGATGCAAAAATGCGACCCTCATTTACAACTTGTGCAGATGAAGCAGCTGGAGCGATTGTTGTAGCAGGGCTAGCTGCAGGAGCAGCAGTTGCAGCAGGAGTTGAAGCAGCTGCAGGAGCAGTTGGAGCTGAAGCAGCACCACCTTTTAATCCTTTTACAATGGCATCAATATCCATTCCTGGTTGTCCAATAATACACAACAAATCGTTGACTAATATTTTCTCACCGGCTTGCGCACCTTGATATAATAGTATACCATCCTTATAAGATTCCAATTCCATGGTAGCTTTATCGGTTTCGATATCGGCTATCACTTCCCCTTTCTTCACTGCATCTCCTACTTTCTTTTGCCATCCAGCAATTACACCCTCCGTCATGGTATCACTCAAGCGAGGCATTAATACTACTTCTTCCATTTTTGAATAATCAACTCCACTTGCAGCAGGAGCTGTTGGAGTAGCCGCAGTAGTTTCCGCAACAGCAGGAGTAGCAGTCGTTGCTGCCACTGGCGCTACATTCGCACCACTTATCAAAGCGCTGATATCTTCACCTTCCTTACCAAAAATGGCAAGCAAATCATTTACTTGTAATTTTCCACCACGAGGGGTACCAATATGCAATAAAACACCATCTTGGTAACTTTCTAATTCCATGGTAGCTTTATCCGTTTCAATTTCGGCTAATAGGTCGCCTTTCTTTACGGTATCTCCCACTTTTTTATGCCATGCCGCTATGACTCCTTCGGTCATGGTATCACTTAAGCGGGGCATTAATATAACTTCTGCCATAGGTAAAAGGCTATTTTGTAATTGAGCCGTGAAAATACATCAAAATTGGTTTTTTTCCCACCCATCACGCCAATTTTTGGGCAAAATAGGGGTAAAACCAAGGCTATTTCCGTAAAACGATGAAAGAATTGGCTTTTATTGGCCTTGCGCTAAGCTGTATGCTTTTTTGTCGGCCCACATGTTTAAGATTTCAAGAGAACAGATTTTAAAATCTTTAGCCAAAGCACCGTACAATTTAACTACATCCTCCTGTGATAAAGGCATTTCATTTACCGACTCAAAACGACAATAGTATTGATTTACTAAATTGGTGAAAATAGAACCCGATGGCCATACTTGCGTACCACGATTGGTAATGGTAACCAATTTAAGTGCATCAGTCGTATGCACTGTGCAACGGTCTGCAATTACTTGAGGTTGCTCATTACTTTCAATAAAAAAGTCAACCCCTACAATTTTATGATCATCATGTAAATTACTTTGTAACATCGGGTTGTGCTCCAATTTAAAATCGGTTGGTGTTACATAAAAATTAGGCAACAATGGTTTTGGATTGTGTGCTGGTTGTTTTCCAAAATTATCGATTATTGCTTGTGCAAAAACCGTAGTATTTACCGATGGAATAGACTTGTCTCCAAAGTCCCCTGTATGTATTCCTGACTCTAATGTATACAACAAAGCATTTTCAATCATGATAGCTTGTTCCATTAAACCTAAATGACGCAACATGCTTAAACCACTCAATAATAATGAAGTTGGATTGGCAATATTTTTACCCGCAATATCCGGTGCAGTTCCATGTACGGCTTCAAATATAGAAATATGATCTCCGATGTTTGCCGAAGGTGCAAATCCAAGCCCACCAACGAGTCCAGCGCATAAGTCACTCACAATATCACCTTGCAAATTGGTCAAAACAATCACATCAAATAAATCGGGACGACTTACTAATTTCATACATAAATCGTCTACAATTACATCATCGGCTTTTAATTCAGGATATTCTTTTGCAACTTCTTTAAACACTTCCAAAAACAAACCATCCGTTAATTTCATGATGTTTGCTTTGTGTCCACATGTAATTCTTTTGGCTCCTTTTTTCTTAGCCATTTCAAAAGCATAGCGAATTACTTGCTCACTTCCTGGACGAGAAATAAAACGTCTGCCAAGCGCAACATCCTGCGTTAACATATGCTCAATTCCACCGTAGGTATCTTCAATATTTTCTCTTACAATCGTTAAGTCAATAGCAATGCCTGCTTTACTAAATACCGTATCCACCCCACTTAAGGTTTGAAAATGTCGGTCGTTCGCATAAGTGTTCCATGTTTTTCTAGCAGTTACATTCACACTTTTCACACCCTTGCCTTTTGGCGTCTCCATTGGACCTTTAAAAAGGATGCCCAATTCCTCAATCGTATCTTTAGCTTCCTGCGTCATACCGTTGCTAAAGCCTTTATCAAAAACCCATTTACCCATATCCACAAATTGATATTCCAAGGGCACTTTTGCTGCATTAAAAACATGAATCACGGCTTCCATGATCTCTGGACCAATTCCATCTCCTTTTGCTACTGCGATCTTCATTTGTATTAATTTTTGGGGTAAAAATGCTTAATTATCAACTTAACGCATACGTTTGCGCAAAGGTAAAGGACTTAAAGGGTCTTATAAAAAATTAGCGCTATTTTTTACCCCACTCGTGTAAATTTTTGGTAATTTTATCGCGCAGTATCCTCTGCAGCACAACAATTGACCGGGCAATCATGATTTCTAAAATTTCAGAAGGCATCGAAGTGAGTATTGAGACCTTTTATCAAAAGGATTATAGCAACCCATTGCAAAATGAATATATGTTTGCCTATCGAATCACCATCGAGAATCACAATTCTTTTCCCGTTAAATTATTAAGACGCTATTGGGAGGTTTTTGATAGCAATACCGAACAAAGAATTGTAGAAGGAGAAGGTGTAGTTGGGGTCCAACCCTTAATTATGCCAGGTAAAAATTACCAATACGTGAGTGGCTGTCATTTAAAAAGCGAAATGGGAAAAATGCAAGGTTATTATACTATGGAGAACGTTGAAAACAAGAGCTCTATTCAAGTGAATATTCCTGCCTTTAAATTGGTGGCCCCGGTTAAATTAAATTAATGGGCTAGGGGTTATAATTAGCGGATACGAATAATTTTTCTGCAGGCTCATTCAACAATTGTTCCAAGGTTTTACCCTTGTTTTCATGCTGTTGCATCCAAGCTTCCACCATTTTATAGCCCAAATATTTCCCCACATTTGAAGGAATTTCCTCGCCGAATAAATCACTGTAAACGCCTTCATTCATAATGGCCCTTGCATCAGCAGGATTGGTAGAATAAGTCAACTTATTATGCAAAAAATAAGTCCAAATTTTAGATTCCTCTTTTTGCAAATTTGCATACTGCAATTGGGTGTATCCAAAACGTATTGAATCAGGCGCATTCGGCATGCAAGCGTTTATTATATATTGCCTTTTACCCGCTTCAATAATTTGTGTAATTAAAGGCGCAGCCACGGTGTTTTCCGGGACGATATCGTTGATGATATTTTGAATGCTATTCACCGTAATATATTCAGGCGTAAATCGACGACTTAAATAAGCTGGGTAAATAGTTTGAATTTTTTCGGAAAAATACCAATTTGAATTGGCCCCTAAATACATTTGTAAACCCAATGCTATCGCGTCTTTGGTAACAATATTGCCATAGGATTCAAGAGGCCCAATAAACGTAATCACCTTATGTGTTAACGCATAATTTGGAAAATAATAATGCAATCGTTTAAAGGCTTCTTGCATATTTTTTTGCTCCAATTGCATTGCATTGGTTTTTAAAGCATCCTTATAAATTGGATAATAAGCCCTGTAAAAAGCTTTAATAGCAATGCTGTCTTTCACAGGATTGACCATTAAAATTTTAGTAAAAAAATCTTCTGCAAAATTGGGATACTTTGCCATCAAACCAGCTACTTCCTTTTTAATATGCAGGGTATCTATTGCGAAAAAGGCGCTATCAAAGCGAACCACTTGTATTGAATAATTGGGTGCATTTTTTGCAGGGTCCTTACTTACTGTTTTACAAGCTAGTGATAGCAAGGTCAATCCTATAAGTATGTTTTGAATCTTGAACATAGGTGAAATTACAAAAAAAGCAAGTTTATTTCTGTTAAAAACCGACCTTTGGCACATGAAGATTTGCATCGCACAACAAAATTATCATATTGGCAACTTTGAGCAAAACACCGAAAAAATGTTATGCGCTATTGAAGAAGCTAAAAAGCAAGGCGCGGATATTATTTTATTCAGTGAAATGAGTGTTTGCGGATATCCCGCACGCGACTTTGTAGAGTTTAACGATTTTATTAATAAATGCTACGAGAGCATTGATATTATTAAAGCTGCTGCAACTAATATTGGCGTATTAATTGGAAGCCCCGCACGCAACCCTAATAAAAAAGGAAAGGATTTATATAACGCGGCTTTCTTTTTATACGAACAAAAAATTGTTGCCGAAATTCATAAAACACTATTACCTACTTATGATGTGTTTGATGAAAACAGATATTTTGAACCCGCAGATGAATGGAAAGTAGTTCCATTCAAAGGAAAAAAATTAGCGATTACCATTTGTGAAGACATTTGGAATTTAGGAGACAACCCTTTGTATCGTATTTGCCCAATGGATAAAATGATGGATCAAAATCCAGATATCCTATTAAACCTAAGTGCTTCTCCATTTGACTATACACATGATGAAGACCGAAAAGCAACTATTAAAGCAAATGTGTTAAAATATAAAAAGCCATTGTTTTATTGTAATGCACTTGGTAGTCAAACTGAAATTGTATTTGATGGTAGCTCTCTGGCATTTGATAAAGATGCGAACCTTTGTGGCGCTTTACCCATGTTTGAATCCGCATTACAGTTTTTTGAATGTAATGAAGACGGAAGTATTGATGCACCCATATTAGAGCCTGCTGCTCGTGTTCCGAACAAGGAATTGAATCCAATTAAATTAATGCCTGAATTAAATATAGACCAAGTATATAAAGCATTGGTTTTAGGTGTAAAGGATTATTTTAATAAAATGGGTTTTAAACGCGCGATACTTGGATCATCTGGCGGTATTGATTCGGCTGTTACTTTAGCCATTGCATGTGATGCATTAGGAAAAGAAAATGTGTATGCCGTTTTAATGCCATCACCTTACTCGACAGAACATTCAGTTGACGATGCTGTTCAATTGAGTAAGAATTTAAACAACCCATATGATATCATTCCTATTAAGGAGGTGTATGAAAGTTTTTTACATACTTTAAAACCCATTTTCAAAGAACTTCCATTTTCATTAGCTGAAGAAAATATACAAAGCAGATCGAGAGGAAATATTTTAATGGCCATTGCTAATAAATTAGGTTACGTATTATTAAACACCTCCAACAAAAGTGAATTGGCTACTGGTTATGGTACTTTGTATGGAGATATGGCGGGTGGCTTAGGCGTGCTAGGCGATTGTTATAAAATGCAAGTGTATGCATTGGCTAGATACATTAATAGAGCTGAAGAAATTATTCCTGAAAATATTATCACCAAAGCCCCTAGTGCCGAATTAAGACCCGACCAAAAAGACAGTGATAGCTTACCAGAGTATGATGTACTTGATCAAATTTTATATCAATACATTGAAAAGCGTGCCGACCCTTCGGTAATTAAATCTTTAGGATTCGATGCAGCTTTAGTGGATCGTACTTTAAAGATGGTCAACAATAACGAATACAAGCGTAATCAGTTCTGTCCTATTATTCGCATCTCTCCAAAAGCATTTGGTGTAGGTAGAAGAGTCCCCATTGTAGGAAAATACTTAAGCTAATACTTTTTGTTGCTATGAAAAAAATGATTGTTTTTTTATGTTTGGCTCTTTTTACTGCCAATACATTGTCGGCTCAAAAACCAATTTTACCAGGTGCCTTTCAAACAGCAACTTACCTGCCTTTGTTAAAAAACAAAAGAGTGGGATTATTTACCAATCAAACTGCAACGGTTGGACAAACGCATTTAATTGACACCCTCCTGAAGTGTGGAATCACCATTCAAAAAGTTTTCACACCCGAGCACGGTCTAAGAGGCACAGCAGACGCTGGAGAAAAAGTGAACGACGAATTAGATTCAAAAACAGGTATAAAGATTGTGTCTTTGTATGGCAAAAAAAATGCACCCACTGCCGAAGATTTAGTTGACATTGATGTTTTATTATTCGATGTACAAGATGTAGGCACTCGCTTTTATACTTATATTAATTCATTGCAGTATTATATGGAAGCTGCCATGGCCAATAACAAACCATTAATAGTTTTGGATCGTCCCAACCCAAATGGTCATTATGTAGATGGACCCATATTAGAAGCTCCTTTTATTAGCGGAGTTGGAAAGCAACCCGTTCCTATTGTGTATGGCATGACAATGGGTGAATATGCATTAATGTTAAGGGGAGAAAAATGGATGAAAATGGATAGTACAAAATCAATTCAAAATACCAATTGGTCACTTACTATCATTCGCAATAAAAACTACGACCACAAGTCCATGTATATATTGCCTGTTGCTCCCTCACCAAATTTACCCGATATGTCATCGATATTGTGGTATCCGACTACCTGTTTAATCGAAGGCACTGTAATGAGTGAAGGTAGAGGCACTGCACATGCATTCGCCTATATTGGACATCCTAATTTAAAGGATAGGACATTTAGTTTTATACCCAACCCAAGAACAGGAGCAATGTCTTCTAAATTATATGGACAAAAATGTTATGGCTGGGATCTTACAAAAATTACACCTCCAAAAGATAAAATCAATCTTGGGTTGATTTTAGAAATGTATAAAAGCTTCGAGCAAAAAGACAGTTTCTTTCTTGAACCAAAAATAAAAGAACCCACCGCCTACTTTTTTAATAAGCTTGCGGGTAATGCAAGTTTAATGCAACAAATAAAAGAGGGTGCATCCGAAGCTGCAATCAGAAAAACTTGGGAACCAGGATTAATCGCATTTAAAAAAATCAGAGAAAAATACCTTTTATATAAAGACTTTTAGCAAAACTAACTTTAAGACCCCGTTTATGGGGGTCTTAAAAAAATAATCAGAGGAGAGAGATTATAAATCTTAATTTATTAAAAGATTTATAATCTCTCAATTATTCCTGCAATACCTTGACCGCCACCAACGCATGCAGTAACAATGCCGTATTTTTTATTTAATCTTTCTAAGTCATTTAGTATTTGCACTGTTAATTTTGAGCCTGTACAACCTAATGGATGTCCCAATGCAATGGCACCTCCATTAATATTTACTTTATTGGTGTCTAATTGTAGTTCACGAATTACCGCCAAAGATTGAGATGCAAATGCTTCGTTTAATTCAATTAAATCAATTTGATCCAAACTCATTCCAGCTTGTTTTAAAACTTTTGGAATGGCAGCTACTGGACCAATACCCATAATTCTTGGGTGCACACCAGCCGAAGCACAATTCACTAAACGCCCAATAGGCTTCAATCCTAGCGAATTAATCATTTTTTCACTCATTACAATCACAAAACTAGCACCATCACTAGTTTGTGAAGAATTACCAGCTGTTACTGATCCTTTTAAAGCAAATGCAGGTTTTAATTTTGCCAATGCTTCAATTGTAGTATCGGCGCGCACGCCGTCATCCGTATCAACGATATAAGACTTGGTTGCTTTTTTATTTTTTTCGTTTACATAGGTCTCAGTGACTTCGATCGGCAAAATACCTTTCTTAAAATATCCATTTTCGATTGCCTGTTTTGCTTTTTGGTGTGAAGCCAATGCAAAAGCATCTTGATCCTCTCTACTTACATTATACTCATTCGCAACCGCTTCTGCGGTTAAGCCCATTGACAAATAATAATCAGGCTCTTCCACTGCAATTGAATATGCAGGTACGGTTTTCCAACCCGCCGTAGGCACCAAGCTCATGGATTCTGTTCCGCCTGCAATAATACAATCAGCCATTCCAGTTCTGATTTTTGCAGTTGCCATCGCAATACTTTCTAAACCACTTGCGCAATATCTATTAATCGTAATGCCTGGCACTTCAATGCCTAATGCTTTTGCCGAAATCATTCTTCCAAATTGCAAACCTTGCTCTGCCTCCGGTACTGCATTTCCAACAATTACATCGTCTACTAATTTTGGATCTAAAGCAGGCAAGCTTTTCATTAATCCTTGAATAACTTGTATTGCTAACTCATCGGAGCGCATAAAACGAAAGCCTCCCTTTTTACTCTTTGTCACGGCAGTTCTAAAACCTGCTACTATATAAGCTTCTTGCATACAATTGGATTTATTGGGTCTTGACTCAATTTCACCATAAATGTAGTCATTTTTATAAACAGTTGTTTATGCAACTAAATATTTCATCGTAATTTTACAGCATGTTGTACCCAATTATACGAAACACCCTGTTTTTGCTCCCTCCCGAGACAGCCCATAAAGTATCCATGCAAGGACTTCACTTTGTTGCAGCCCTTCCCTTTGGGAAACAAATATTAGGGAGCAGTTTCCAATACCATGGCACTGACCTTTCCAAAAAGTTATTTGGATTAAACTTTCCGAATCCGGTTGGATTGGGCGCAGGCTTTGATAAAAATGCCGAACACTTGGATGTATTGGAATTATTAGGATTTGGTTTTGTAGAAATCGGAACTGTTACGCCAAAAGCACAAGCGGGCAATCCTGCACCTAGATTGTTTAGATTGCCAAGTCAGAAAGCTTTGATTAATCGAATGGGATTTAACAACGATGGAGTAGATGCCATTGCTAAACGTTTGAAAACTAGAAAAGAAAAATCCAATTCAACACTTATTGTTGGAGGCAATATTGGAAAGAATAAAATCACCGAAAACAGCGATGCTTGGAAAGATTATTGCATCAACTTTAATGGACTTGAAGAGGTAGTGGATTATTTTGTAGTGAACGTGAGCTCTCCTAATACACCAGGGCTTCGTGAATTACAGGAAAAAGAATCTTTAAGAAAAATATTTAGTGAATTGCAAAATCTAAACAAAAACAACAAGCCCATTTTATTAAAAATTGCACCCGATTTAGAAACATCCGCCTTGGATGATATTATTGCATTAACACAGGAAGTAAAAATAGACGGATTGGTGTCGAGCAATACCACATTGGATCGTAGCCTATTGAATGCTGAAAATACTTTGAAAGCAAATGCAATTGGTGCCGGAGGATTAAGTGGCCATCCTTTGTTAGCTAAATCTAATCAAGTCCTATCTTATTTACACAAAGGAATTGGAGATCGTTTACCAATTATTGCAAGCGGTGGCATTTTTAAAGGCGAAGATGCTCAGTCAAAATTAGAAGCAGGTGCAAGTCTTGTTCAAATTTGGACTGGATTTATTTATGAAGGACCAGGTATGGTAAAAAACATTTGTCAATATTTAGCTACACACAAATAATAACCAATTAATCATTTTTCATGCTCACTATTCATTCTTTTTGTTTTAACGCCTTTCAAGAAAATACATATGTTTTATTCAATGAACAAAAAGAAGCTATTATTGTGGACCCCGGATGTTATTTAAGAAACGAACAGGAAGCGCTCGCAAATTTTATAACCGAAAACGAATTAACACCCACCTTATTACTCAATACCCATTGTCATTTAGACCATGTATTTGGTAACAATTTTGTGAGTGAAAAATATGGTCTCACTGCCCATTTTCATAAAAACGAGCAGCCCGTAATTGACCGCTTACCCGAAGGCGGTGCAAGATGGGGTGTTCCATGCGAACCCTATAAAGGCCCAGTACAATATATTGAACAAGATGAAATCATTGTATTTGGAAAGGATCAATTTAAGGTATTGGTAACCCCTGGTCATTCACCTGGTAGTGTTTGTTTTTATAATGAAGCACAGGATTTTATGCTAGGCGGAGATTTGATATTTAAGGACGGGGTTGGTCGTACCGATTTGCCAGGATGCAACCCATTGGATTTGATTAAAAGTATTAGCGAACAAATTTTACCCTTACCCGAAAGTATGACCATTTATTCAGGCCATGGACCTGCTACCACTTGGGGAAGAGAAAAGAAGGCAAATCCTTATATATTGCACATTCTTAAGGATCAATAAGCCAAAAGATTTAGTTAACAATTTGATAACGCACAACTAAAGAGTACTTGTGCAGTTTAAGCAGTAATTTTACTGCAATAACACTATGGAAACGAATCCGATCAAAATATTAATTGCCGACGACGAGCCTGATATTATCGAAATAATCAGTTTCCATTTAACCAAGGCCGGTTTTGAAGTAATTACTGCCCGTGATGGTAGTGAAGCCATTGAAAAAGCAAAACAATTTACACCAGACTGTATTGTGCTAGATATCATGATGCCAAAGCGCAATGGATTTGAAGTGTGTGAATATTTAAGAAGTAATAGTCAATTCGACAAAACATTAATTGTACTATTAACTGCATTAAACGACGAAGCCTCGCACATAAAAGGATTGGAATTAGGTGGAGACGACTTTGTAAATAAGCCTATTAGCCCAAAAGTTTTGGTAAGTCGTATTACTGCTTTATTTAGAAGAATTCAACCAACTAATTCCGAAAACAAAGTAATACAAGTTAGAGATTTAACAATCGACCCGGCTCAATACAAGACCATCTTAAATGGTGAAGTGCATGTTTTGGCAAAGAAAGAATTTGAATTGTTATTCTTGTTGGCTGCACAACCTGGTCGCGTATTTTTAAGAAACGAAATACTTTCACAGGTTTGGGGCAACGATGTAATTGTAGGCGACCGAACAATCGATGTTCATATTCGTAAAATTAGAGTTAAACTAGGTATAGATTGTATTACAACCGTTAAAGGTGTAGGTTACAAATTTGATTACTAGTAGCCAAATCGTTTACGCAGAATAAGCTAACTTCGTAATAAGCCTGTACTTATTCCATTATGTTTAAAGAAAAGAATCTCTCTCCCAAACAACTTGCTGCACTTACAGCACTCTTGTTATCCAGTATTATTGGTTTAAGTGTATTTGTGCTATTTGCCGATTGGAGAATTTTACTTGCCTATTTTATAGCATGCTTTATTGTCATTTATTTTTTAGTTGACCAAATACTGGAATACTTTATTTATAGAAAAATAAAACTCATATACAAATTAATTGCTTCTACAAAAGCGAGCAAACGAGAAGAGGCTTATCAAAAATACATTCTTCCTAAAAAAGGGATTGACGATGTTAGAGAAGATGTGGAACAGTGGGCTGCACAGCAAACAGAGCAAATAAAGCAGTTGCAATCCAATGAAGCATTCCGTAAAGAGTTTTTACAAAACCTTTCCCATGAAATCAAAACACCCATTTTCGCTATACAAGGTTATTTGGAGTTGATCGCCGATGGTGCTATGGAAGATCCCGCTGTAGGCAATAAATTTATTAATAATGCGCAAGCCAATGTGCAAAGGCTAGTTGGTTTATTGAATGATGTGGACGTTATTACCAACCTAGAAATTAACAAGGAACCGATTATTAAGCAGCCTTTCATTATTCAAGATTTAATTAATGAAGCGGTAAGCAACCTAAGTGTAAAATGGCTAAAAAAGAACATTCAATTCCAATATAAAAAAGGAAGTGAAGCGCCAATACATGTATTTGCTGATAGAAATAAAATATACCAAGTACTGGTAAATATTATTTCAAATGCAGCTAAATATGGTAAGATTGATGGGCACATTATTGCGAGTATTTATAAGATGGAAGACCAAAAAATATTAATTGAAATTAGCGATGATGGCATAGGTGTTGCCGAAGAGCATCTTCCTCGCCTATTTGAACGTTTTTACAGAACAGATGATGCTAGAAGTCGTGATATAGGCGGAACAGGTCTTGGCTTAGCCATTTGCAAGCATATTATAGAGGCCCATAATGAAACCATGCATATACGCAGTAAACAAAATGTGGGCACTACCATTGGATTTACATTGGCTTCTAAAGCATAGTGCTATTTCTTGTTGTTTTTTCGTTTCTTTGTATTCTAAATTTTTTTAATGCAAACAATTTTAGTAACTGGGGGATGTGGTTATATTGGCGCGCATACCATTGTGGATTTAATCGAACACGGATTTGAAGTAATTTCCGCAGATAATTTATCACGTGCTTCTGATAATTCTTTAGCCGGTATTGAAAAAATTACAGGTAAGAAAGTAAAAAATTACAAAGTAGATTTAACCGATAAATTAGCTACTGAAAATATTTTTAAAGAAAATCCTGGCATTATTGGTATCATTCACTTTGCCGCCTACAAAGCAGTAGGAGAATCTGTGGAGCAGCCTTTGGAATATTATGAAAACAACTTGTTTTCCTTAGTGCACTTATTAAAAATGGCAGTGAAATACAATGCCAAGCATTTTATTTTTTCTTCCTCTTGTACGGTGTATGGCAATCCTGAAAGTATTCCTGTAACCGAAGAGACCCCTTTGCAAACAGCTGCTTCTCCTTATGGTGCTACCAAACAAATGGGAGAAACCATTGTGAGAGACACTGCATTTACGTATCCATTGTCAACAATATTATTAAGGTATTTTAATCCAGTGGGTGCGCATCCAAGCACAGCGATTGGCGAATTACCAATAGGACGTCCGCAAAATTTAGTGCCAGCCATCACCCAAACTGCTATTGGAAAATTACCGACCATGCAAGTACATGGCACCGACTACGATACCCGTGATGGTAGTTGTATTAGAGACTACATTCATGTTTGCGATATTGCGCATGCACATACATTAGCTTTACAATATTCCATCAAAAAGAACGCTGAAAAATCTTGTGAAGTATTTAACCTAGGCACCGGAAACGGCATCACTGTTTTAGAAGCCATCCAAGCTTTTGAAAAAGTAAGTGGCGTAAAATTAAATTATGAATTGGGCCCAAGAAGAGCAGGTGATATTGTTGCCATTTATGCCAACAATGACAAAGCAGTTAAACAATTGGGATGGAATTGTAAATATGGATTAGAGGAAATGATGCTCACTGCATGGCAATGGGAACAAAGTTTAGCAAAAAAATAATTAGTGCTGTACCAACATTTTCTCTGCATTCTCTGCCATTTGCAATGCTTCAATAAATTCATCTATCTCACCGTTCACAACCGCATCTAAATTATACGAAGTAACATTCACACGGTGGTCTGTAACACGCCCCTGTGGCCAGTTATAGGTTCTGATCTTTGCACTTCTGTCTCCGGTGCTTACCAATGTTTTACGATGTCTCGAAATTTCGTCTTCTTGTTTTCGAACTTGCTCTTCAAATAATTTGGTACGCAACATACCCATTGCTTTTTCACGGTTACCTAACTGAGAACGTTCTGTTTGACAAATAATCACCGTACCCGTTGGAATATGCGTTAACATTACTTTAGTCTCTACCTTGTTTACGTTTTGTCCACCCGCACCACCACTTCGTGCTGTTTCCATTTTCACATCTGCAGGATTCAATACAAAATCTACTTCCTCGGCTTCAGGCATTACAGCCACGGTTGCTGCCGAAGTATGCACACGACCTTGTGTTTCCGTACTAGGTACACGTTGTACACGATGCACCCCACTTTCAAATTTCAAAGTACCATATACATCTTCGCCTGTTACTTCCAAAATTACTTCCTTATAACCTCCCACTGATCCTTCGCTCTCACTTGCAATGGCCACTTTCCAACCTTTCTTTTGACAATATCTTGTATACATACCCAATAAGTCACCCACAAATAAACTGGCTTCATCCCCACCCGTCCCTGCTCTTAATTCAATAATCGCATTCTTATCATCCTGAGGATCCTTAGGTATTAATAATTTTGTCAACTCTTTTTCTAAAGCTTCTTTCTCTTCTTCCAAGCCAGGCAATTCCATTTTTGCCAATTCACGCATATCTGCATCGTCACCATTCAAAGATTCCTTTGCAAATTTATGCTCCGACAAAACCTTCACATAGCGCTCATAAGGGATCACAATTTTCTCCAAGGAACGGTATTCCTTACTCATTTTACCAAACTCGGTTTGGTTATTGATGATTTCTGGATTGGTCAAAGCCACCCCTACCTGGTCAAATCTAGCTTTTATGGCTTCTAATTTATCTAACATAGTCGTTTTTCTGTGCGC
>CANGIZ010000048.1 GCA_947454025.1 Bacteroidota bacterium
AGTGCCGAAGAGTGATCACCAGACAATACAATCGGAAAAAAAGCAGCTCCTAAATTTTAACTGACCGCATCCGAAACACGTTGACACTGTTCCACTACATGCTCAATTCGCTTAGCAAAATTATTATTGTTCTTGTTGTATATAGTTTCATTATGTGTAACTACATCCTGAAACAAATGCTTGTGAAAATAATCGTTGTTTTGATTAATCGCAGCAATTTCAATGGCATCAATGCCCATATCAGAGCCACGCGTACCCGCACCAATATCCGATCGATTTTTTATGATCTTGATGGTCATATTAAGCATTTTAATCTACTATAAAGATACGAGATATACAATGCAAACCAGTCCGATTCATATATTGAAATGATTAATTATTTAACGACCCTATTAGACAGCTTTACTAAATGTTTGCTTTTGGTGCTCAGCGGATAATAACTTAATATCAAATGCCTTACAAATATTGCGGATAAAGTGTTTCCCTAATAGAGTTACTTTTAATCCTTGTTCATTCCATTCTACAAAAGCATCTTTTTCTAATTCCGCTAAAACCGGAAAAGCGTATTTTTTTAACATTGGTAAATCTTTTACATCAAACTGAGCTTTACCCAAACAAGCCACGTCTAATATATATTGACGCATTGCTTGGTCTTCCTCTGTTAAGAAATAACCTTTGGTAACAGCCAATAATCCTTTTTCTACTTCTTCGTAATACTCGTGAATGGTTTTTTTATTTTGCGCAAAACCATAGTATATATCACTGATACTTGAAACACCCAATCCTAAAAGCATACCTGTTTGTTGCACAGTATAACCCATAAAATTACGATGCAAGGTGCCCTTGTCTCTTGCACGTACCATTAAATCAGTAGGTAATGCAAAATGATCCATTCCTATATCCACATAGCCAGCGTCTGTAAACAACTTCGTACCTAATTGATACAATTGCATTTTAGTTTCTGCATTAGGCAAGTCGGTTTCATCAAATAAACGTTGTGCTTTGCTTGTCCAAGGTACATGCGCATAGCTATAAAAAGCAATACGATCGGGCTTTACTGATAAAGCATCATTGATAGTTTTTTCAATGAGCTCTAAATTCTGCAATGGTAAACCATACACCAAATCCAGGTTTACTGAATCGTAACCAATTTCTCTAGCCCATGCTACAACTCGCACAACATTTTCAAGTGGTTGTTGTCGGTTAATTACTTCTTGTACCTCCGGATTGCTATCCTGCATGCCATAGCTTACTCTATTAAAACCTAGTTCAAATAAGGTTTGTAAGTGTTCGCGTGTTGTATTATTTGGATGTCCTTCAAAACTAAATTCATGTTTTTCTGGCACAATTGAATCGGCAAAAATAGTTGTAAAAATTCTTTTTAAATTTTCAGGAGAAAAGAAGGTAGGTGTACCTCCGCCAATATGCAATTCACTAATCACAGGTTTGCTACCCATTAATGTGCGATAAGTTTTCCATTCTTTTAAAATAACTTGTAAGTACTCTTCTTCAACACGATGATTTGTAGTAATTTTTTTATTGCAACCGCAAAAAGTACACAACTTCTCACAAAAAGGCAAGTGCAAGTATAAACTAATACCCGCCTCCTCATTACATTCACTAAAACGTTTTGTAAACAAAGATTGCCATTTATTAATATCAATGGTGTCATCCCAATAAGGCACCGTTGGATAACTAGTGTATCTTGGAATGGGCACATTGTACTTGTTCAATAATTCGGTACTTACTTGCATATAAATTAATTATACTAATGATTGAATGCTTTCTTCTGCAGCTTGAATAGTTGTATCTAAGTCGGCATAAGTTAAGGCGTCATTTAAAAACCAGCTTTCAAATGCAGAGGGCGGCAAATACACGCCACGCTCTAACATTTTATGAAAAAATAGATTAAATAAGGCATTGTTAGCTGCAGCGGCAGTTTCAAAATTGATTACCGGCACCTTGCTAAAATGTAAACTAATCATAGATCCCATTTGATTAATTACAAATGGAATATTTGTTTTAGCCAACACTTTTGTTAATCCTTCTTTTAAATAAATGGTTTTCTTTTCTAATGAAATATAGTGGTCTCCATTTTTTAAAAGTGATAATAAAGTATACCCTGCACGCATCGCAATGGGGTTGCCACTCAAGGTGCCCGCTTGGTATACATTCCCTAACGGTGCAATATGTGACATGATTTCTAATCGGCCTCCAAAAGCGCCAACCGGCATACCACCTCCAATTACTTTTCCATAAGTAACCAGATCGGCTTTAATGTTTAATAATTCCTGTGCACCGCCCTTTGCTAACCTAAATCCGGTCATAACTTCATCAAAAATCAACAATATATTTTCTTCATCGCAAATAGTTCTTAATGCTTCCAAAAATCCTTTATTAGGAAGTATACAACCCATATTACCTACGATAGGTTCTACAATTATCGCTGCAATTTGATCTTTATGTGCTGCTACTAATTTTTTAAGAGCGTCTAAATCGTTAAATGCGCAAGTTAAAGTATCCATGCTCACACCTGCAGTAACACCTGGCACCGTTTGAATGTCTAAGGTTGCCAAACCGCTCCCGGCTTTTACTAAAAAGCAGTCAGCATGACCATGATAACAACCTTCAAATTTGATAAACTTGTTTTTGCCAGTATAACCCCTTGCTAAACGAATTGCGCTCATACAAGCTTCTGTTCCACTGCTTACCATTCTTATTAAATCCACATTCGGTGTCATGGACTTAATTAACTCTGCCATTTCAATTTCTAACAAAGTAGGTGCACCATAGGAAGTAGAATACTCCACTTGCTTTTGAATCGCTGCAATTACTTCGGGATGCGCATGTCCTAAAATCATTGGACCCCATGAAGCAATATAGTCGATATATTTATTGCCGTCCTCATCAAACAAATAAGCACCTTTAGCCGACTTAATAAATACAGGTGTACCTCCTACACTTTTAAATGCACGTACCGGAGAGTTTACACCCCCAGGAATTCCTTTTTGTGCTTGTTCGAATAAATGTTTGCTTTTAGTAAGTTGAAACATAAAATATTTTTAAAAAAATTATCCGTTGATTAATTTGACTGCATCTTTTGCAAAATAAGTAGCGATCAAGTCAGCACCAGCGCGTTTTATTGAAGTTAAGCTTTCAATGATAGCCTTATTTTCGTCAATCCACCCTTTTTCTGCAGCCGCTTTAATCATAGCATACTCACCACTTACATGATAAGCACTTACCGGAATAGTTACTGTATTCTTAATTTCACGAATTATGTCTAAATAGGCCATAGCTGGTTTTACCATTACTATATCTGCCCCTTCCTCAATATCCATTAGGGTTTCTTTAATCGCTTCCAACCGATTTGCATAATTCATTTGATATGTTTTTTTATCGCCAAATCCAGGTGCACTATCTAATGCATTACGAAATGGTCCATAAAAACATGAAGCATATTTTGCACTATAGCTCATAATCCCTACGCGTGTATAATTGTTTTGCTCTAATGCTTTTCTTATTTCACCAATTCGACCATCCATCATATCACTCGGCGCCATAAAGTCGGCACCAGCTGCAGCATGGCTTAAACTCATTTTAATTAAAGCTTCGACTGTTTCGTCATTCACAATTTCACCATCCTTTACAATACCGTCATGACCATAAGATGAATATGGGTCTAATGCCACATCGGTCATTACCACCATTTCAGGGACTGCATTCTTAATAGCCTTAATGCTTCTTTGCATTATACCATCAGGATTCCAAGCTTCTTTCCCGGTATTGTCTTTTAGTTCATCAGGAGATTTTACAAATATTAAAACACTCTTGATACCCAAGGACCACAACTCTTTTACTTCTTTAATGGTATTGTCCAACGAATAACGATAATACCCTTTCATGGAACTAATTTCTATTTTCAAATTAGCTCCATCTTCAATAAATAAAGGAGCGATAAAATCACTAGGTGTCAAACTGTTTTCTGCTACCATTGCACGAATTGCAGGAGACTGTCTTAATATTCTATTTCTTCTTTGTAAATACATAATTATATTTTTGAGTAGTCAAAGTTTTTAACAGTGTTCACAAATGCTTTTGCATGATCTACTGGCACATTAGGTAAAATGCCGTGGCCTAAGTTTGCAACATAATTTTTCTTTCCAAAAGCACGCAACATTGCTTCGGTTTCTTTTTCAATGGTTGGGATGGGAGATAACAACTTTGCAGGGTCAAAATTTCCTTGCAGTGTAATATTATTTCCAGCAAATTGACGAGCCATTGGTGCAGTAATACACCAGTCTATACCTAATCCAGCTGCGCCAGTTTGGCTCATCGCCTCCAATGAATGCCAAGCACCTTTTGCAAAAATAATGGTTGGTGCTTTGTCTTTCACTGCAGCTACAATTTGTCGAATATATTGTAAAGAAAATACTTCAAAATCAGCTGGACTTAATAAGCCGCCCCAGCTATCAAAAATTTGCACCGTGTCTGCTCCTGCATCAATTTGGGCAGACAAGTAAGCGATTGTTGTATCAGTGATCATTTGTAATAACTGATGCGCTAATTCAGGCTGTGTGTAACAAAATGCCTTTGCCTCGTCGAAAGTTTTACTTCCTTTCCCTTGCACCATGTAACATAATATTGTCCAAGGGGCACCCGCAAAACCAATTAAGGGTACACGACCATTTAACTGTTGCTTAATTAATTTTATCGCATCCATTACATAGCCCAAGGTTTCCTCAATTTCAGGAACACGTATTCTATTTAAATCAGCTTTCGTTTTGATAGGGTCAGGCAAGAAAGGACCTTTGGATTCGATCAACTGCACTTCCAATCCCATTGCCTGCGGCACCACTAAAATATCAGAGAATAAAATAGCAGCATCCACTCCTACAATATCAACTGGCTGAATTGTAATTTCAGCAGCAAGTGCAGGCGTTTGGCATCTTTCAAAAAAGCCATATTTTTCTCTAATTTTAATATACTCTGGCAAATACCTTCCAGCTTGACGCATCATCCATACTGGAACGCGTTCCACATTTTCTCCTTTTAATGCTCTTAATAATAAATCGTTCTTTAAAGACATATAGCTTGATAATAATTATAAATAGTTTGAAATAATTCAGTTTGACTAACCCCCTCCGAAACCACTACCTCGTTTTGGCTTCTTTTTTGAATTGCTTTTGCAGTAGTTTCTCCAATAGCAAACAAAACAACCTTGTTTTCGATCGCATGCTGATTAAAAAAACTATTCACTGCACTCGGACTTAAAAAAACAATCCCATCATATTGTTTTGTAAGTATTTGTTGCTTGGCATCTGTAGTATAGGCAACAATTTCATTTACTACAAAACCTTTTTCTTGCAAATAATCGGGTAAGTTAGCTAGTCGTTGGTTGCTACCTAAAAAATGAATGGTTGTGGCTTTTGGTATATAAGAAGCAATTTGTTTTGCTAGTTCTAAACTATTACTAGCTGTATACTGAACCAGTGCACCCCAACCTTTATCGCTTAATGCTTTTTGAGTTTGACCCTTCATACAAGCAATGGTCCAATTAGGTACAAATCCTATATTTTCAGTCACCCAGTCTGCGGCTACTTGACTCGTAATGACCACAAATGCATTGTGTTTTGATAATTCATGAATTGCGTGTAAAGTAATGGGATCGGCGGAGTAAATGGTTTCAATAAATGGAAAAGCATCTATCACCCATTTTTGTGGAATTGATTTTACAACTTCTTTTTCGATATGCTGACCAGTAAAAAGTATTTGAATTGAATTATGCATCCTTTTTGATTTTTTCAATAATGGAACGTCCGCCATTTTCTAATACTTCTAATCCTGCATCCACCCCCATATTTTCAGATTCGGCTAATGGCAAGAATCTACGCACTTCTATTTTTTCTATACCATCTAATGACATTAATTGACCAACAAATTGTACATATCCATTTTCTACTTTTGCTAAAGCGCTAATTGGAGTGGTACACCCACCCAGTAAAGTTCTTAAAAAATCTCTTTCAATTTTTGTACAAATTGCAGTAGTTGTGTCATTTAATTGACTTACTAAACCCAAGAGTGAAGTGTTGTCTTCTCTCACTACAATGACTACTGCTCCTTGTGCAGGCGCAGGCAACATCCAATCAATATCTACCGCATTATTAGGCAACACATTAATGCGTTCTAATCCTGCTTTGGCAAAAATAGCACCATTCCAATCGCTCTCATCTACTTTTCTTAATCTTGAGTTCACATTCCCTCTTAAAGATTCTAGACGATGATTAGGGAATCGATTTAGCCATTGTGCTCTTCGGCGTACACTACTTGTTGCAATCACCAAATTAAGTGCTGCGTGAGATTCATCATCAGCTTTACCGATTTGTGCATTGCATTTATTATTTGATAATTGGTCATTCAATACCAATACATCACCGTAATTGGCTCTTGGCAAAACAGCAGCTTGCACAATACCTTTTGGCAATTGAGTTGGGACATCCTTCATAGAATGAACCGCAATGTCAATGTCGCCTTTTAGCATTGCAACGTCCAGGGTCTTCGTGAAAATACCTTGTACTCCCATTTCATACAAAGGCGTTACAAAATCAATGTCGCCTTCAGATTTAACAGGTAGCAACTCGGTTTGAACCCCTTTTTTTAACAACAAGTCCTTTGCCCAATTGGCTTGCCATAATGCCAATTGACTATCCCTTGTTCCAATTTTCCAAATAGTAGACATGCTTAATTAAAAATTGGTTGAGCAATAAATTCTTGTACCGCTTGCATGTAAAAACAAGTTGGGTGATTGTTTGTTCTA
Organism: Bacteroidota bacterium; assembly: GCA_947454025.1. Classification (GTDB taxonomy): domain Bacteria; phylum Bacteroidota; class Bacteroidia; order Chitinophagales; family Chitinophagaceae; genus Sediminibacterium. The sequence continues at coordinate 6,818 of CANGIZ010000048.1, forward strand.
ATACTTGAAGCCACTTTATTTACAATTTTAGTAACTAATTCGGGCTTCACATTATTTTCAGGAAATGCCTGTTCGTGTATTGCGCTTAAATTTTCTTTTAAAGACTTTAACACAGGCGCATATTTTCTTAATTGATGCCAATCATAAAACTCAGCAGAATGTTCTGCAATAATTTCCAAAGCAATTGGCACTTGTGCTTTACGGATTGACAAAGTGATATCATTGATTTTAGACAAGTCATCCACATTTACCAAATGTTGATTCGGAACATATACGACCGAAGGGTCAATATTATTAGGTATGGACATGTCAATAAAATGTCTTTTCTTATCACCTAATAAATCAGTTTCATTGATAATAAATTCTTTTGAATTTGTAGCTACAATAACCACATCTGCTTCGTTCACCGTTTCTGTCAGTTGCTTATAGGGCTTGAATTGCACATTAATTTGAGTAGATAAAATTTGGGCTTTTTCGTCAGTTCGATTCATTACCCAAAGATTTTTTGGATGAATATAATCCAAAATGTTTTTACAGGTATTCACCCCAATTTTACCAGTGCCAATGAGCAAAAAATTCTTTGACATGGCATGGTCAATATTTGCTAGAATATATTGAATTGCCGCAAAAGAAACCGAAATGGTTCCACTGCTTAGTTCAGTATTATTTTTAATAGATTTCGAAGCTTGTAAAGTGGTGTTAAACAATCTTTCTAAAAAAGCATCGATAGTTTGTTGCTCTTTAGCTATTCTAAAAGCATTTTTCAACTGGCCTATTATTTCATAATCGCCCAATATTTGAGAATCTAAGCCTGCACCTACCTCAAATAAGTGTTGTACTGCCTCTTTTGCATTTTTTACATAGCATTTTCCCTGAAGTGTTTCCAAATCACCTGCTGTATGTTGTGCCAATAATTCCATAATGCTTTGAGCACAATCGGCAATAGCATAAACTTCGGTTCTATTACATGTACTTAAAACGAAAATTTGATGGATTCCCACCGTTCTTGCATCATTTAGTAAATTGGCATTATCCTGATCATCAATAGCGAATAATCCTCGCGTTGAAGCATCAGTTTTTTTATAGTTAATCCCAACAAGGTAGAAATGATTTAAATTCATAACTTATGATGAAGTAACAAAGGTATTTTGTGAATAATAACCAAATGTCATGGCAATGTCATAAAAGACAAATAGGACCAAGAAATGCCATGATTTGTATCATTTTTATATGAAATTTGCGCAACAAGTAATAAAATGGAAAAACAGACAAAAAAAGGGATTCTCCTAATGAACTTAGGATCACCAAATTCGCCCTCAGTAGCCGATGTTAGGGTGTATTTAAGAGAATTTTTAATGGACGAGAAGGTAATTGATATCCCTTATATTGCTAGGACTTTGCTAGTAAAGGGCATTATTGTACCCTTTCGGTCACCTAAATCGGCGCATGCTTACCAATCTATTTGGACAAAAGAGGGTTCTCCCCTATTAGTGAATACCTATCATTTACAAAAGGCGCTTCAGGGTATTGTTCCCGAAGCGGTGGAAGTGTGTATGCGTTATGGAAGTCCGCATCCTGCAACCGCATTTGACAACTTGCAAAAAAATGTGCCTGAATTAGATGAAGTGATCCTATTTCCTTTATACCCTCACTATGCAATGAGTAGTTATGAAACGGCGGTTGAATATGCTCAAAAAGTGCATGCCGAAAACAACTACGCATTTAAGTTAACGGTCGTACCTCCCTATTTTGAAAATCCAATTTACATTAAAGCATTAGCTGACTCTATTCAACCCTACTTACAACAGCCATTTGATAGATTGGTATTGAGTTATCATGGAATCCCTGAGCGACATATCAAAAAAGGTGACGTTACATGTAATCACTGTTTAAAAACGAAAGATTGTTGTGAAGTAGCTTCGGCTGCTCACGAATTTTGTTACAGACATCAAACATTCGCTACCACAAAATCTGTAACCGCACAATTAGGTTTACAAGCCAATCAGTTTGAACAAAGTTTTCAGTCCCGTTTAGGTCAGGATAAATGGTTAACACCGTATACCGCAGCAAGATTAAAAGAATTGCCAGGTGAAGGGGTGAAGAAATTACTAGTAGCCTGTCCCGCATTTGTATCTGATTGTTTAGAAACATTAGAAGAAATTGCAGAAGAAGGAAAAGAAATATTTTTAGCAGCAGGGGGTGAATCATTTACCATGATACCCTGTTTAAACGCTCAGCCCAATTGGATTGTGGCAGTTGATAAATTAATCCAGCCATTTCGTTAATGATTCAAGACTAAGTTTATGTATCCTTATTTAAAAGCATTGCATATCATATTTGTAGTAACTTGGTTTGCGGGTTTATTTTATATGCCTCGATTGGTTATATATATTATTGAAGCCAATGAAAAAGCAGCTACTGAAAAGAAAATAATTCAGGATCAATTAAAAATAATGCTCAAAAGACTTTGGCTGGGAATCACTTGGCCCTCAGCGATCATTACATTGGCATTTGGGATAATTGTAACTATAAAAGGAGGATGGTATAAGATTCTTTTAGATAAAGATGGATTGTGGTTTGTCTTAAAAATATTTTTAGTGCTATTATTGTACGGCTATCACTTCTCTTTGCAGTACTTGTATAAAAAATCTATGCAGGACGTTTACCCTTATACTGCACAACAAGTAAGGTATTGGAATGAAGTACCAACTGTATTGTTATTTGCAATTGTACTACTAGTTGCAGTAAAGCAACTTATTAGTTTTTTTTGGGCAATGCTTGGCATTTTTGCATTACTTATTGTACTATTTGTTGCAATTAGATTGTATAAAAAATATCGTACAAAATAAGCTAAGTCGTAGCATTCTTTTTAAAGAACCACACTTTTAACATGTCTGCTGTTATAATATACAGCAAAACAATTAATAACATCCAGCTTAAGGATTGAAAAGGAAGTGCAACTAAGCCTACCTCAATTGACAAACCTATATAAGGAAGAGCAATGGTGATACACAAAGCAAATAAACTTAGTATCATCAAATATTTACCTGGCTTACTTTGAAAAAATTTCTTTTGAGTTCGAATTATAAATAAAATAAAGAGTTCCGTTAAGATAGATTCTACAAACCAGCCAGTTTGAAACATACTTTCTTTAACTTTTAAAACATACAACAATACTAAGAATGTCATTATATCAAATAAAGTACTGTGTATGCCAAATAAAATCATGTAATTTCTAATTAGTTTTAAATTCCATTTTCCTGGTTTTTGTAACTGTTCTTCGTCTACATTATCTGAAGAAATGGATAAATAAGGAAAGTCAGTAATAAAGTTAGTAAGTAATATTTGCTTTGGAAGCATAGGTAAAAATGGCAATAATAAAGAGGCTATGGCTACGCTAAACATATTTCCAAAAGTAGATCCTGTATTAATAAAGATATATTTTAAGGTGTTGGAAAACGTTTTTCTTCCTTCTTTAATGCCATCCACAATTACCATCAAATCTTTTTCTAACAAAACAAAATCAGCTGCTTCTTTAGCAATATCAACAGCATTGTTCACCGATATGCCTACATCAGCAACATTTATAGCAGATACATCATTAATGCCATCACCAATATAAGCCACTGTATAAGTTTGCCTTAATAGCTGAATAATATGTTCTTTTTGTTGTGGTTCCACTTCGGCAAATATGTGTACTTTACCTACCATTTGTACAAGATCCTTTGCAGTAGCATTAATAACTTCTTTCCCGGTTAATAAGATTGGGTTTTGAATGCCTATTTGGTAAGCTATAGACCTTGCGATGTTTTTATTATCCCCAGTAATAATTTTCAACTCTACTGATAAATCATTTAATGCATTGATCGTATTTGTAATTCCTGACTTAATAGGATCCTCTAATTGAATAAAACCAGCGAAAATCATATTTGATTCGTCATCTATTGCTAATTTATTGCCTTCTACATCCTTATGACAAATGGCTATTATCCTATATCCACTTTCTCCAAATTGTTCAAAGTTTTTTTCAAGCTGCGCTTTGAATCCGGCAATGGGTACTATATTATTATCACTGTCTTGTATATAACTACAAACAGACATGATTTCATTAAAAGCACCTTTAGTTATAATGCTGTTTTTTTTCTGATCCTTAACTAAAACACTAATACGCTTTCTGGTAAAATCATAAGGTAGCTCATCTAATTTTATAGGAAATTCCTTACAATCCATTTGAATTTTTCTTAAAGTATCATCAATCGGATTGCCATATCCAGACTGCAATGTTGCATTCCAATAAGCCAGTTTTTTTACAAATGGCGATTCAATACCAAACGGATTCACAAGAGCCTTAATTGAAATGACCCCTTCAGTAATAGTACCTGTTTTGTCGGTACACAATAAATTCACTTCACCCAAATTTTGTATGGATGCTAATTTTTTTACAATTACTTTTTTGGCCAACATTCTCTTGGCTCCCGCGCTCATTGCAATAGTTGTGATAGCTGGCAATAATTCCGGGGCCATTCCTACTGCTAATGCCAATGCAAATAAGGCAGATTCTATGATACTTTTATGCGTGCTTAAATTCACCGCCATTATAAATACGGCTAAGACCAATGTAATTGCCATTAAAAAATAACCAAATCGTTTAATACCTTTTTCGAAAGAAGTTTCAATAACATTAGATGCCCCTTTTGCAATAGAACCGAAAATGGTATTGTCGCCTGTATTAATTACAATGGCCTTGGCAGTACCGCTCACTACACTTGTACCTTCCCATAAACATTGCGTTCTATTGGCAAGCTCCGAACTATCATTTGGCGCTAAAGTATCTTTTCTTACGGGGAAAGACTCTCCTGTTAAACTGGATTCATTAATATGTAATTCTTTGCATTCAATTAATAAACAGTCAGCAGGCAACATGTCGCCGGCATTCAATAATACAATGTCTCCAGGTACAATAGTTTTCGCATCTACTTCTTGAACTTGACCATCTCTTAAGGCGTTACACTTAATAGCAATCATGGACTGCAATTTCTCAACGACCCTGCTTGCATTGCGCTCTTGGAAAAAACTTAATAAACCTGTCGAAAGCACAATAAATAAAATAATATAGACATCCGAATTATCACCTAAAAATGCGGACAAAATCACGGCACCAATTAACAGCAACATTAGCGGGCTCTTAAACTGTCGCAAAAACAACAAAAAATCTTTTTGAAAAACAGACTTTGTTTTTTTAACATTCGAGTACTTCGCTAAGACTAACTTAGCTTGTTCCGAAGTTAATCCATTGACGCCACTAGTTAATACAGTGATCCAATAATCACTATCAAATTCCCAGAAGCGGGCAAAAGCATCATTTTTAATTTGGGTCTTTTCCATAAGTTTCATATAAAATACCCATGCATAGCAGTTTACACTTTTATGAATAATAATGTCAGAATACGTGGTATTGAACTTTTATCATTGTGATCAAAATACTCTTTGATCAATTTTATTTCAAATCAATTCTGTATTGCTGCATCTGTAAAGTCTGTTATATGATGGTTATAACAATTTACAACTTGTTCACCAGCTTCGGTATTAAACCTTGCTTTTGACCCAGCATATTGCTTAAAAGGATGAAGTTCTCCAATATACACATGACCTTGCGCTTTTACAACTTTGGCTTATTTTGAAAAAATGACTTTTAAGTTTTCAATATGCTCTAGCACCAAGCTAAATGTGACTAAGTCGTATTGCCCAGACGTAAAATTCCAATCCTGTGTGATAAATGTCTCTCTTAATGAAACGGCTTCTAAATCGCGCGTTTTATTTTCATTTGTATCATATTGTTCGGACCAAATTTTATAGGCAGCTTGTACGTTCATATTAATTGCATTTACAATTCAAATTTAGCAAATACCTGACAATAAAAAACCACTTACCTCGAAAAGTAAGTGGTTCCATTTATATAGCTAGTGTCATTATACAGGTTGCTTTACAAATTGAATTTCTGCAGCAATTTTAACATCCTCGCTCACTAATACCCCGCCCGTTTCTAAAGCCGCATTCCATGTTAAACCAAAATCGGTACGATTAATTTTTCCATTCAAGGAAAATCCAGCTTTTTCATTACCCCATGGGTCTTTGCTAATGCCTCCAAATTCTAAATCAAAGCTAACTTCCTTTGTAATACCCTTGATAGTTAACTTGCCTTTTAACTGTCCATTTTCATCATCGAATCTTTCAAAAGAGGTGCTTTCAAATTGGATTGTTTTGTTGTTATCAACATCAAAAAAGTCAGCACTTTTTAAATGACCATCTCTGTCATCGTTGTTTGTAGAAATAGAAGAAAGATCAATGCTAGCCTTTGCTACAGCATTGGTTAATTTGTCATCATCTGAAGTTAAAGAAGCTTCGAACTTTTTAAATTCTCCTTTAACATTTGTGATCATTAAGTGTTTTACTTTAAAAGTGATTTCACTGTGCGTTGGGTCAAATGCCCATTTAATTTGATTTGCCATTTTGTAAATTTTTATTTGTTATTGTTTGTTTATTTTGACAATACAAAATTCATACAAATCTCAGCACTATTGATTAACCTATGTTAACTTATCAAAAGCCTATAAACTTATTTTTTATTTGCCAACTCCTTTCTTATCCGGCTTAAAGATTGTGGTTTAATGCCTAAGTAAGATGCAATGAGGTATTGAGGTATACGTTGTACAAAGTCGGGATGTAACTTTGAGAACTCACTATAGCGATGTTCTGCATCCTCGCTGTTTGTTTTGGCAAGTCGATATTGTAATGCTACAAATGCATTTTGAATAAGTACTCTAAAATATTTATCAAAAATTGGCATTGTATCACAAGCCTTCTGAAAGCTTTCCTTATTTAAAACCAGGGCTTTTGTTGGTTCCAGCGCTTCCACTGTATAAATTGATTTTTTACCTGAAAAGAAACTATATAAGTCTGAAATCCAATAGCCTTCTAATGCAAACTGAATGGCATGTGTATCCCCTTTATCATCGGTTATATAGGAATAACAAGACCCTTCTGTAATAAAATATATATGCTTACAATTTTGACCTTCTTCGACTAATATATCTTTTTTATCAAAAGTCTTTTCAAATAATAAATCAGAAAAACTAGTACAATTACCCGCTGGAATAGGAAGGCCAATTGTTCGTTGAATATTATCTTTTAATAATGCTATCATAGTTATAATCATTACTGTCTTTTATCTTCTCTATCATGCTTAGTTGGGGGTGCCGTAAATGGTCGGCTTAGAATTGGTGCAGGTCTTGTACTAGGCACGAACTTATTTGGTGCAGGCCTATTGGTTACCTCTTTTTGTGCTTCTTCATGCATGATTGGTGGTTTATAAATCAACAAATCATGCCTATTTGCTATGGAACCCGCAGGTGCTTTATTTTCATTAATGCGCAAAGGTTGAATATTAGTATTAACATGTTGCCTTACGTCCTCCATCCTTGGTCCTCTGTTTATAAATGATTTTCCGTTTTCATGTTCTCTTTCATTGTGACTAGGATTTTCAAATGGATTCAACTCCCTGTTGTGGTTAATATTTACACGAGGAGAAAAACGAGATCGCATATTTCTATCCATAATATAATGATCAAGATCTCGATTATAAATATATTGTCTTGGAACAAAATTCCAATACCCAGCTGGAGGTATCCATCCATCGCCAACTAAAGTTCCAGGTCCCATTGGAGCCCACCCATAATAATCATCTACATCGCCCCATATTACCCAAGCAGGTCCCCATTCATGGCCAGGTATCCATAACCATCCTCTGCCATCTTGATACACCCATCGACCATAATGAAACGTTGCCCAACCCCAGTTATAATTTGAAACCCAGGTCCAACCAACATTCGTATACACCCAATGACCATTTGTATTATAAGGTTCAAACCCAATTGCTACATGTGGCATCCATACATACCCATAACGAGGATCAGTGATCCAGGTACCGAAAGGGGAAAGACCGTCGTAAAATACTTGATAAGTTTGTTCAGTTGGCCCAGTTTGCACTTGTTCTAAAGCACTATATCCACTCGTTGAAATTAACATTGAAGAACATCCATAATTAATAATAAGCATGGAGATAAATAAGGGGAATACCTTTTTCATAAAACGAGTTTTTATTACTTGCTAACTTAAAGGTAGAAGTTAATTTGTCAATAAAAATATAAAAAAGAAACTGTTTAGTAAATAGATAATCAGCTAATTACACAACGCATAATTACAAATACATGCACCGGCTTTTTTAAAAACAAATTTAATGTCTTAATAATAGCTTAATTAACAAAACCTTTAAGGCTTGTCAATATTTATATCATTTAAATAATAATAAATTTACGTAAGCAAATAATCAAAAAATAAAGTCATGAAAAAGTATTTAAAACTATTAGTAGGTATTCAAATTATTTTCTTTGCATTTGCGTGTAATAAAGAAAATACAAATGCAGTTGCCAATAGTACAGCAAGTAACGCAAATGGTGTACAAGCATTTAATATATATTTAACCGATGGCCCGATTTGGAATGATACCGTTAATTTAGATATTAAATTGGTTGAGGCAAAGCTTGACACTAGTATGCACAAAGATGATGATCATTTTGGAGACAATGATGCAGACTCATTAAACGACTTAAAACATAAAGATGACTTTGGACACTGGGATACTTTAAATTTTACTCCAAATATTTATAATGTAGCTGCATTAAGAAATGGTATTGACCAACTATTGGCTACAGGTAATATTAAAGGCACACTACGCAAAGTAAGAATTACATTGGGCAGCAACAACACCATTATTGACAGTGGCATTACTTACCCACTAATTAATAGAGGTAAATATGTTTATGCAGATATTCACGCTAATCATCATCAAAAAGATTCAGTGAATCAAGCTGCACAAGCACTATGGTTAGATTTTGATTTATTTAGATCTATTAAAAAAATTAATGGCTCCTATTATTTGCTTCCATTCTTAAAACCATTTAGCAACGAAAATTTTGCAAGTTTACAAGGCACTGTTTTACCAGTAGATGCTAGGCCAATCATTACCGTTTATAATACAACAGATACTTCCTACGGCCTGCCAAATAAAGCTGGTTTCTATAAAATTAGAGGTATCAAACAAGGAACTTATTCCATCAACTTTAAAGCAAGTAATGGATACAAGGATACAACTATTAATAACCTTGTGTTAACTAATGGCAAATTAACTAACCTTAATAATATCACATTACACAAATAAATAAGGATTCATTTAAGCATAAAAAAGCAGCCACTTTTAGTAGCTGCTTTTTTTTATAAATTTATGAATATGTTTATACTATGCCGATTTTTTCACAAACTTAGTAAGAATCACAATCGTGTCGCCATTTACTTTTCCTTCAATTTGTTCTGCATTGTCGGGAACCAATCTAATTTTTCTTACAATTGTACCCTTAGGTGCCATAAAATTAGCACCTTTCACATTCAATTGTTGTGTTAATACAATCGTATCTCCGTTCTCTAATACTGTACCATTGCTGTCAACGTGCTTTGCAGACACTTGATACGCAGATTCTGCCCAAGTAACTACCGTTTCATCCAATTCAACCGAAGTTAAAATTTCGTTTGCCCACTCTTGGTCTTTGACGCCATATAATATTCTATAACTTAATGCTTGTACACTTGGCTCTGTATTCCAAATACTGCCTGCTAAACATTGCCAATGAGATCCTGCTTCTGCACCTTCTAAGATTGACACACATTGATCACATAATGCTACTTCGTTTTCAATAACGTCGCTGTTTTTTGGGCTTACTGCATAAGCACAAGTAGCTTCGTTGGTAGCACATAATTCACATAAGCCTTGTGCTCTTTCTTTTAAAGTATTGGAAAGTCTTGATTTCATAATTCGGATTAATTAATTTTCTCCAGTATTGGAACGGCGCAAATTTACGTTTAAATGCGCAGTAATAAAAGAGATGTCATTTATTTAATTTTTATTCTCCATCCCGCA
>CANGIZ010000049.1 GCA_947454025.1 Bacteroidota bacterium
ATACCTAAATCAGATTGATTGAATTTTGCAATTTCTTCCGCTGATAAATAATTTTTCAAAATATCATTTGGAATGATAATTGGTTTTTCTTTTTGCAATACCACATTCTTAAAGCCACAAGCATTGATCAATTCTAAGTATACTTGTTTTTGAATGGCGCCACTAACACAGCCTGCATACATTTCAGCAGCATTGCGTAATTCATTGGGTAAAGCTCCAACTAGTACAACATCTGAAATACTAAAATGACCGCCTGGTTTAAGCACTCTATAAATATCTGTAAGTACGGCATGTTTATTAGGTACTAAGTTTAAAACACAATTGCTAACCACTACATCAGCAACATTTGCAGTGATGGGCATGTTTTCAATATCTCCTTGTCGAAATTCTACATTATTAAAGCCCAATTTTTCGGCATTTGCTCTTGCTTTTTCAATCATAGCAGGCGTAAAATCTACACCAATTACTTTCCCAGTTGCACCTACACTTCTTCTTGCAACAAAGCAATCATTACCAGCACCAGATCCTAAATCCACAACCACATCGCCTTCTTTTATTTTTGCAAATTCAGTTGGCAGGCCACAACCCAATCCTAAATCAGCGTCAGCCACATAGCCATCCATTTTAGTATAATCATCGGACATAATATTATATACTTCGGTACTGCATCCACCTGCACCACAACATGACGACATATTGGTTGCTTTGTCTTGTAATGCTATTTCGCTGTATTTAGCTTTTACAATTTCTTTTAATTCTAATTCTGTTTTCATAATATATTTTTTAAGTGAATGAATTAACAACAAGTTTTTGGAGCATAGGGTGTATTAAATAATCCTTCAAACAATTTTCCAATTTTATTCCAATTGGTTTCATTTATGCAGTAGCAGGTTTTAACACCCGTTATTTCCCCTTTAATTAAACCAGCAGCTTTTAATTCTTTCAAATGCTGAGAAACTGTACTTTGAGAAAGGGGTAGCTCGTCAACAATGTCTCCGCATATACAGGTTTGTTTTTTTAACAACATAGCAATAATAGCTACCCTTGCAGGGTGTGCTAATGCTTTTGCAAACTGCGCTATTTGTTCTTCTTTTGTGGAATAAGCTGTCATGGTAAATCTTATTAATCGTAAAATTACGATTAATATTCAAACCCCCTATAATTCAAATGTTAATTTTAAATGAACTGATTAGGATCATAAAAAAAGCCTAGTCTTTTGAACTAGGCTTTAAACCATATAAAACTTCCAATTGAATACTTATGCTGTTGCAAACGCGTCTGATACGCCTTTGTGTAGGATTTTACCTGCTCTTATATTTAAACCTTTCGCTAATGCTGGGTTTTCCATACAAGCTTTCTCCCATCCTTTATTTGCTATAGCTATAGCATAAGGCAAGGTAGCTTGTGTTAATGCACGTGTAGAAGTTTGTGGAACCGCACCTGGCATATTCGCAACGCAATAATGGGTTACATTATCAATAGTGAATACCGGATTTTCGTGTGTGGTAGGTTTACAAGTTTCAATACAACCACCTTGGTCTACAGCAACATCTACAATTACTGAACCCGCTTCCATTAATTTGATATCTTCTTTCTTCACTAAGTGTGGGGCTTTTGCACCATGTAATAAAACTGCACCAATTAATAAATCGGTAGTAGGCAATTTTTCTTTAATAGCTAACAAAGTAGAATATTGAGTAACTACATTTGCTGGCATCACATCACTTAAATAGCGTAAACGCGCCAAGTTCGTATCCATTAAAGTTACGTTCGCGCCTAGTCCTGCAGCCATCTTAGCAGCTTGTGTTCCCACAATACCACCACCAATTACCAATACTTCAGCTGGCTTTACACCTGGCACACCACCTAATAATTTTCCTTTACCACCAAATGGTTTTCCTAAGTAGTAGGCACCTACATTAATGGCCATTCTTCCCGCAACTTCCGACATAGGCACTAATAAAGGCAATGAACCATCTGCTAATTCCACTGTTTCATAAGCAATACAAACTGCTTGCGTTTTCATCATTGCATCCGTTAATTCTTTTGATGCTGCAAAATGGAAATAGGTGAATAATATTTGACCCGCTTTAATCAATGGGAATTCCGCTGCTAAAGGTTCTTTCACTTTAACAATCATTTCTGCAATTTCATACACTTCTTTCGGTGTATTTAAAATAGAAGCACCAACCGCTTTATATGCTTCGTCTGAAAAACCAGAACCAGCGCCAGCGTTGGTTTCTACATAAACAACATGACCTTGTCTCACTAAAGCATCCACACCTTCTGGTGTTAAGCCTACTCTGTACTCTTGAACCTTAATTTCTTTTGGGCATCCGATAATCATAAAATTTGTTTTTATTACTGCGTAAAGATCACCAAAAAGGAAATATTTTTAATTAAATGAATATATTCAGTAAATAATTCTATTAATTAAGGATATTTAAGAAATTGTCGGTAATTTAGACTGCTAATCCGGCTTTAAGCAGAAATTATTCCTTTCATAAACAATGCATTCATGAATCTAGATCCAATAGATATTGCCATTCTGCGCATTTTACAAAAAAACGCCTTGGCTAAAATCAAGGATATTAGTGCGGAAGTGAATCTTTCCATGAGCCCAACCCATGATCGAATTAAACGATTAGAATCCGAAGGGTATATACAAGGGTATGTAGGTATTTTAAACCGAAAAAAAATTGACCTTGGATTGATAGTTCATTGTCATGTTACATTAGATAAACAAACCAGAAATAATTTCTCAGAATTTGAACAGATTATTGCGCAATATCCTGAAGTGATTTCTTGCAGTTTGGTGTCAGGCAATTTTGATTATTTTTTGAAGTTGGTCTCCAAGGATGTAGAAACGTACAATCAATTTTATCAGGAAAAACTGGCTGTGCTTCCGATGGTTGCGCATATCAATAGTTTGTTTGTGATGGATGAAATAAAAACAACAACGGCACTACCTTTATAATAATTTACACTCAATCCAAATTGTAAATAACATGTACGATATTTCATATTTCAAAGCAAAGGATCATAAAGAAGTTTTTGATTTTATGCAAGCCAATCCTTTTGTAACCATATGTGGTGTGGATGAAAAGGGTTTCCCGATTGCTGCGCAAATTCCAATTTTAATAAAGGAGGTGGAGGGTAAAATAGTTATTAGCGGTCATTTAATGCGCAAGCAAGATCATACCAATGCTTTTGAATTGAACAATCATGTATTGGTTATTTTTTCGGCACCATCGGCATTTGTGAGTGCTAGTTGGTATACTAGTAAAGGACAAGCGAGTACTTGGAATTATCAAACAGTGCATGCAATTGGTAAAATAGAAATGAAAGACGAAGCACACTTGCATCAGTTATTAACTGATTTAACAATGCATTTTGAAAAAGATATGGATGCGCCTACTCAAGTGAAAAATCTGGATCCCATGTATATGCAACAGAACATGAAAGCCATAGTGTCTTTTGAAATAGAAGTAGCTGAATTAAAAAATGTTTTTAAGCTCAGTCAAAATCGCGACGAAGCTTCTCATCAAAATATTCAAAACGAATTAAACAAAGAAGGCACACCTGCTTGTAAGTATATGGCAGCAGCTATGAAGCGCTAAATAAAATATTCAATAGGATAAATTATAAAATGATTTTACTTTTCTGTGGGCTCTATTAAATCCCAAAGGTTCCCATATATATCTTTAAACACAGCAACTGTGCCGTAATCCTCAGCATGCGGAGGTATAGTAAATTCAACACCTTTGGAAGTGTAATTTTGAAAGTCTCTGTAAAAATCATCGGTGTACAAAAACAAAAATACTCTACCCCCAGTTTGATAGCCAATACATTTTTCTTGTTCGGGAGTAGCTGCCCTTGCTAATAATAAATTACATCCATTTTCTGCACCCGAGGGCTGCACCATTACCCATCTTTTTGTTTCTGACAAAACGGTGTCCTCAATTAATTGGAAACCTAAAGTATTGGTATAATAATGAATGGCTTCGTCATAATCTCTTACTACCACTGCAACGTGCGCTAGATTTTGTTTCATAAATCAAATGTACAAATATTTGAAAGGTTTATTTATCTTCAACTTTGTTAAAACCCTTGTATGGCAATTACTAAAAATTTGATTTTTGATTTAGGCAATGTTTTATATGACATTGATTTTGTGAAAATGTATAAAGCATTTGATGAATTGGGCATCCCTAATTTTGAAAATCATTTCACGCTGAATAAATCAGATCAAATATTTTTTGACTTGGAAAAAGGGCTTATTACGGAAGTGGAATTTTGCAAAGGATTTAATGCACTGTATGGGTTGAATTTATCCGATGCCCAAATAATTGCTGCTTGGAATGCTTTGCTTATTGGTTATCGAAAAGAGAGTATCGATTGGATCAAGGCCAATAATGACACCTACGCCACCTTCCTTTATTCTAACACCAACCAAATTCATTATGATTTTTTCATTCCTCAGTTTGAACGAGAAATAGGCGGAAACTTCGAAAATCTGTTCAAAACACCCTATTTTTCGCACAAAATGGGCCAAAGAAAGCCCGATCCGGCCTCTTTTCAGTATATTTTGGATAAGGAAGGGTTGATAGCTGGAGAAACCTTGTTTATAGACGACAATGAACCCAATGTAATTGCAGCAGCCTCAGTTGGCATGCAGGTTTTGTATTTACAACCAGGGATGAGGGTGGAAAAGGATCTAATTACTTCTTAACTTCTTCAAAATCAATGTATTCCGCTTCAACAGTAACCTCTTTTTTAGGATCATTGGTGGTTGTTTGTTGCGTTTGCGCATTTTGAGCTTGCTTAAATGCCTCAGCTTGCTGGCGTTGCATTTGCTCCATATTTCGTTTCACTGACTTTACCCCTTTGCTAACAGGTATCACTACTTCAAAAATGACCTTATAAAGTAGGTAAATGATTAGCCCATCTATTATAAATTTCCACATAATGCAAAAATAGGGTACTCTATAATATTATTGGGTGATTTCATCCCTATTTATTACCTTTGTTCCAGAATAAGCAGAGAAATGAAGGGAACGAGATCGTTCCCTTCTTCTTTTTTAACTATGGAAGTAAACGATTTAAAGGAAAGGGTACACGGGCTAATTGAGCCTCTATTGTTAGAGGATCCGGAATATTTTTTGGTGTGGATCAAGGTAAAACCTGGTCACATTATAAGAGTATACTTGGACGGAGACAATGGGTTGCCTATTCAAAAGTGTATTTATTTTAACCGTAAATTATACAGGGCCATTGAGGAAACTGGTTGGTTCCCCGAAGGAGATTTTGCATTAGAAGTTTCTTCGCCTGGTGTTGACGAGCCATTGCTTTTAAAAAGACAATACAATAAAAATATAGGACGTAAAGTGGAAGTAGAGTTGTTGGATGGTACCAAAAAAGAAGGTACGCTTACTACTGTTGCCGAAGCGGACATTATTATTGAGTGGACAGAAGGAAAGGGTAAAAAAGCAACCCAGCAACAATTGCTTATTCCATTTGAGAATATTAAATCAACGATAGTTCAAATTCAATTTTAACAAATCATCAAGCGAGGAGCTTGAAAAAAAATTATGTTATGGCAAGTATAAATTTGATTGAGGCCTTTCAAGAGTTTAAAGACGCAGAAAGCATTGATCGTCCCACGATGATGAAGGTGGTAGAGGATGTTTTTAAAACTTTATTAAGAAAGAAATACGGTAGCGACGAAAATTTTGACGTTATCGTTAACGCTGAAAAAGGAGACTTGGAAATTATTCGTCGTCGCGAAATTCGCCCTGATGATGATGTGGACAATCCTTTAGCAGAAGTTTCTTACTCTGATGCAATCAAGATAGAGCCTGACTTTGAGATAGGTGAGGAATTATTAGAGGAAGTAAATATTTATGATTTTGGTCGTCGTGCTATTTTGGCTGCAAAGCAAACATTGGCATCTCGTATCAACGATTTAAAAAAGAATGCTTTAGTTAAAAAATATTCTGATAGAATCGGCGAAATTATCAACGCTGAAATTTATCAGGTTTGGAAAAAAGAAGTGTTGTTATTGGATGAAGAAGGCAATGAATTAATTCTTCCTAAAACGGAACAAATACCTCAGGACTTTTTCAAAAAAGGAGAAAATATTAGAGCAGTAATTGCACGTGTGGATATGAAAAACAATTCACCTGTAATTATTTTATCTAGAACAAGTCCTTTGTTCTTAGCTAAATTATTAGAGATTGAAGTGCCAGAAATTTTTGATGGCTTAATCACCATTAAGAAAATTGTACGTGAGCCAGGTGAGCGTGCAAAAGTTGCAGTTGAATCATTTGATGATCGTATTGATCCAGTAGGTGCTTGTGTGGGTATGAAAGGTTCTCGTATTCACGGTATTGTTCGTGAATTGAAAAATGAAAACATCGACGTAATCAACTTTACTACCAATACTCAATTGTTAATTCAACGTTCATTGACGCCTGCAAAAATCAGCTTCATGAATTTAGATAATGATCGTAAGCGTGCGGAAGTGTATTTACAAGCTGACCAAGTTTCTTTAGCAATTGGTCGTCGTGGTGTAAACATCAAATTGGCTTCAGAATTAACTGGTTATGAATTAGACGTTTACCGTGAGGACGAAGAAGTGGTTGATGAGTTTGATATCGACATGGATGAATTTACAGACGAAATTGAACCATGGGTTATTGATGAATTTAAGCGTGTAGGTTGTGATACAGGACGTAGTGTATTGAAATTAAGCGCAGATGAATTAGAAAGAAGAACAGACTTGGAAAAAGAAACGATTGCTGAAGTGCGTCGTATCTTACAAGAAGAGTTTGACAAAGGCGAATAACCTTTGAATTAGAAGTATATTTGTATTAGGTGACTCGTCCCGCGTCATCTTGAGTATGAACTGGGACAAAAAACAATAGAATGTCAGAATTGAAACTACCAAGACTGTTAGCAGCCGCAAAAGAATTTAATGTTGGACAAGATACCATCATTGATTTCTTGGCAAAAAAAGGTTTTCCTAAAGATGACCTAAAGCCAACAGCTAAATTATCTGAAGAGCAGTATTATGCTTTACAGGCCGAATTCCAGAGCGATAAAGTTGCTAGGAATAAAGCAGATCATGTTGAATTGCCAAAGAATGTAGTTGGTGATAAAACTAAGAAGGCCGAAGAAGCTCCAGTTGCTGAAGCTAAGAAAGTGGATGAGCCTAAAGCGGCTGCACCAGAAGTTAAGAAAGTGGATGCATTTGCTGAAATCGCAAATCCAACTCCTGCACCTGCGAAAGTAGAACCAGCTGCTCCTGTAAAAATTGAAGCGCCAGAAGTAGAAGCGCCTAAAGTGATTAATAAAATTGACTTATCATTAATTGATTCGTCAACACGTCCTAAAAAAACAGCTAAGAAAGCAGATACTCCAGCACCAGCTGCTCCTGCTGAACAAGCGCCAAAAGAAACTGCAAAAAAAGCAGCTTCTAAAAAAGAAGCAGAACCGGAAATGCCAAAAGCAAAGCCGGCTCCTGTAGATCATTCTATTGCACCAGAAAATGTGCATGGAGAGATCACCAATATTCAAGCTGATAAATTAACAGGTCCAAAAATTTTAGGTAAAATCGAATTGCCTATTAATAGTGATACAAGACCAAAACCATTAAGTCAGGAAGAAAAGCGTATACGCAAACGTATTCCAGTACAAGGTCAAGGCAATCGTCCACAAGGTGCTGGTGGCGCCAATACACAAGGTGGTGGCGGCTATCAAGGCAATCGTCCTCAAGGCGGTGGAGGTTACCAAGGCAATCGCCCTCAGGGTGGTGGCTATCAAGGCAACCGTCCAAACAACCGTCCAGGACAAGCAGGCGGCGGTCGTCGTAATGTACCGCAAACTGCAGAACAAAAAGAAATCGATCAAAAAGCAATTCAAGATAAGATTAAGGAAACACAAGCTAAATTATCTGGCCAAGGTGGTAGAGGTAAGAGCATGAAATCCAAATATCGTCGTCAAAGAAGAGAAGAAGCTGCTGAAAATGAAAACAACGAACAAAGAGACGACAACAAATTACAAGTAACAGAATTTGTTACGGTAAGTGAGTTATCGAGCTTGATGGATGTAAGCTTTGCTGATATCATTAGCAAGTGTATGAACTTGGGTATCATGGTATCTATTAACCAACGTTTAGATGCGGAGGTTATTGAATTGGTTGCAAGTGAATTTGGCTTTGAAGTTGAATTTGTAGGATTAGAAGAAGCCGAAGAAATGGATGAGGAAGAAGAAGCAGACGATTTAGCAAATTTAGTGGAGCGTCCTCCAATCGTTACCATCATGGGTCACGTGGATCACGGTAAAACTTCATTGCTGGATTATATTCGTAACGCGAATGTGGTTGCTGGTGAGGCCGGTGGTATCACACAACATATTGGTGCCTACGAGGTAACTTTGCCAAATGGTAAAGCAATCACCTTCTTGGATACACCTGGTCACGAAGCCTTTACAGCGATGCGTGCGCGTGGTGCTAAAATTACGGACATTGCAATTATCGTAGTTGCTGCCGATGACGCAGTGATGCCTCAAACTAAGGAAGCCATCAGTCACTCTCAAGCTGCGAATGTGCCGATGATTTTTGCAGTAAATAAAATTGATAAAGACGGAGCGAATCCACAAAAGATATACGAGCAATTATCTCAAATGAATATTTTAGTAGAAGCTTGGGGCGGTAAATTCCAAAACCAAGAATTGTCTGCTAAACAAGGTTTGAATGTAGATGCATTATTAGAGAAAGTGTTATTAGAATCTGAAATTTTAGATTTAAAAGCAAATCCAAATAGAGAAGCTACAGGAAGTGTCATTGAAGCATCTTTGGATAAAGGTCGTGGATATGTAGCAACTATCTTAGTACAAAACGGTACTTTACGTCAAGGGGACTTGATTTTATCTGGCCAACATTATGGTCGTGTAAAAGCCATGTTCAACGAACGTAACCAACGTATCGAAGTAGCACCACCTTCTACACCAGTAGTTATTTTAGGTTTGAATGGTGCACCACAAGCGGGTGAGAAATTCAAAGTATATGATGACGAAGCAGAAGCAAAAGAATTAGCCACTAAACGTGCTCAATTATTAAGAGAGCAAGGTTTAAGAACTAGAAAACATATTACATTAGACGAGATTGGTCGTCGTTTGGCTTTAGGAAACTTCAAAGAATTAAACATCATCATTAAAGGTGACGTGGATGGTTCTGTTGAAGCCTTGAGCGATTCATTGCAAAAATTATCAACCGAAGAAATTGCAATTAGAGTAGTATTAAAAGGAGTAGGTCAAATCTCTGAATCTGACGTATTGCTTTCTGCTGCATCTGACGCTATTATTATTGGTTTTAACGTTCGTCCGAGTATGCAAGCAAGTCGTTTAGCTGAAACAGAAGGCGTGGAAATTAAAATGTACTCCATTATCTACAACGCGATTGACGAAATCAAGAGCGCGATGGAAGGTATGTTGGAACCAAAAATCCAAGAGAAAATTGTTGCCAACGTGGAAGTACGCGAAGTGTACAAATTTGACAAAGCAACTGTTGCTGGATGTTTCGTGTTAGATGGTAAATTAAGCAGAAACAGTAAAATTCGTATCATCCGTGACGGTATCGTTGAATTCCCAAGAGGTGAAGGTCAGGCAGCCGAATTGGGTAGCTTAAAACGTTTCAAAGACGACGTAAAAGAAGTTGTTTCCAATATGGAGTGTGGTTTAACCATTAAAAACTTCAGTGACTTGAAACCAGGTGATATCGTTGAAGCTTTTGAAGAAGAAGAAGTGAAACGTACTTTATAAAATAATTAAGATTTGATAGTTGGGATAATCAATCCCCTATCAGATCTTTACCCCATTAATTATAGTATTGATGAAAATTGTTAGCGTTGTTTTTTCTTTAGTGTTGTTGTCGTTTTCATTTTCGGTGAAAGCACAAACAAAAAAAGTATTGGCAGATAAAATTATTGCCACAGTTGGAGATAAATTTATTTTAAGATCAGATATTGACAATGCCATTGCTGATTACAAAAGACAAGCGCAAGGGCAGGAGGGTGCTGTCATACCTAGTGCTTGTCAAGTACTGGAAGGACAACTTATTCGTAAAGCCTTGGTATTACAAGCAGAAAAGGATTCTATTAATGTTACAGAGGATGAAATCCAAAATGCAATTGATAGTCGTATAAGAAGCTTTTTACAACAGTTTGGCTCAAAGGAAGTACTTGAGGAAGTAGCAGGCCGTAGTATTTCTCAACTAAGAGATGATTTTAAAATTTTAATTAAGGAGCAAAAATTAGCTGACGAAATGCAGCAAAAAATTGTTGAGAAAATTAAGATCACGCCAACCGAAGTACGTAATTATTACAATAAAATTCCAGTAGACAGTTTGCCATTGTACGAAAGTGAAGTACAGGTATTAGAATTGGTAATGCATCCAAAAGCGAATCGTGATGTTGAAGAATATGTTATTAAGCAAATGATGGATTATCGCCGTCAAATTGAGGCCGGCATTAATAAATTTGATCAATTGGTGAAATTGTATTCTGAAGATCCAAGTTCAAAAGAAAATCTTGGCCAGTTTAATTTAAACAGAAATGAAAAAAACTTTGACCCTGCGTTTATGGCGGGCTCATTCCGTTTAAAAGAAGGTCAAATTTCTGCTCCCATCAAGTCTAAATTCGGTTACCATTTAATTCAATTGATTTCAAGATCAGGAGACGATGCGGTGGTTAAGCATATATTACGTATTCCTCCAATTTCTAATGACGAGATTAATGAAACAAAACACTTTTTAGACAGTATCAGAAATTTAGTGGTTACTGGTAAAATGAGCTTTGGGGAGGCCGTTAATAAAAATAGTGACGACGATGGCAGTAAATTCACAGGAGGTGCTGTTTCGGGAAGAGACGGGTCTACTTATGTAAATTATGACCAATTACCTGATAAGGAAATGATTGTATTATTGAAGACCATGAAACCTGGTCAGGTATCCACTCCACAGGTATATACGGACGATCGTGGACGAAAAGCAGTAAGACTTGTATATTTTAAAGATCGCACTGAGCCACATAAGGAAAATCTAAAAGAAGATTATAATCGTATTGCCGCTCGTGCCTTAGAAGCTAAAAAGACAAAGTCCTTAGAGGCTTGGTTTAACGAGCATATTACTAATTATTATATCTTCATCGACCCTGAATACCAAACTTGTACTGAAATCAGTAATTGGACCAAGGTGGCGAATGCAATCATTAAGCAGAAAACTTACTAATTTCTAAAGTTTTTTCGAACGCTTACTAGATAAGATTGAGGAACTATTGTAAATTTGTGGCTCCTTAAACACCATCATGAGCGACGAAATTAAACACGAATGTGGCCTAGCTTACATTAGATTAAGAAAGCCCTTTTCCTACTATCTTCAAAAAAGAGGTTCAGTTACTTACGGGCTCAACAAATTGTACCTTTTGATGGAAAAACAGCATAACCGTGGACAAGACGGTGCTGGTTTAGCCACTTTAAAATTAAATATCGAAGCTGGGAATCCGTATTTGTATCGTTTAAGGAGTAATGCACAACAACCCATTGCAGATTTATTTTACAAAATAGGTTTAGAGATCCAAGAACTCGAAAAATTTCAACCAGACATTTCCAAACATCCAGGTTTAATGAAAGGGCACTTGCCTTTTATGGGAGAGATTTTGTTAGGCCATTTACGTTATGGTACACAGGGAAAAAACAATGTTGAATTTTGCCATCCCTTTATTAAGAAAAATTTAGTTCCAGGAAAAAATATCGCGTTAGCA
The DNA here is from genome assembly GCA_947454025.1 of Bacteroidota bacterium. Lineage (GTDB taxonomy): Bacteria > Bacteroidota > Bacteroidia > Chitinophagales > Chitinophagaceae > Sediminibacterium. Next base: position 11,820 of record CANGIZ010000049.1, read on the forward strand.
GGAAATTTCAATTTAGTAAACACCGACGAGTTGTTTCAGCAAATTGGATTTGAACCAGGTACTTTCGAAAAACAAAGTGACTTAGCTGCCATGATGGAAGTGATTCATCATTTTTTAGTAAAGGAAGAATCTTTAAATCCCAACGCGCCAAATATTGTAAATGTATTAAAGCAAGCAGCACCATTATTTGATGGTGGTTTTACCATTGGAGGTTTGATTGGGAATGGATATAGCTTTATCATGCGCGACGCGAATGGTATCCGTCCAGCTTATTATTATATAGACGGAGAAGTAATTGTTGCAGCAAGTGAAAGAGCTTCAATCAGAACAACTTTTAATGTAGGTGAAAACGAAGTTTTGGAATTAATGCCTGGTACAGCGCTAATTGTGGATGATAAAGGCGAATATAAAATTGAACAAATTATTGAGCCAAAAGAAAGAAGAGCATGTTCATTTGAACGTATTTATTTTTCCCGCGGTAGTGATGAGAAAATTTATAGAGAACGTATTGCATTGGGAAATCATTTAAGTAAAATAGTATTAGATCGAATTGAGAAAGATTTAAAGCACACCATTTTTTCTTATATTCCAAACACAGCCGAAGTAGCTTTTTACGGCTTAGTAAAAGGCATGGAGCAATACTTAAATAAAATTAAAGTAGAGCGTATTTTAAGTTGGGGTAAGGAGGTAGATGCGGAACGATTGGAAGAAATGGTGAACCGAAAAATTCGCCAAGAAAAAATTGCCATTAAGGATGTGAAGCTAAGAACCTTTATTACCGAAGATGCGAATCGTAATGAAATGGTGCAGCACGTGTATGATATTACTTATGGAACGGTAAAAAAAGACGAAGATACATTAGTAGTCATTGATGATAGTATTGTGCGTGGCACCACTTTAAGAGAAAGTATTATTAGAATGTTATCCCGCTTATCTCCTAAAAAAATCATTGTAGTTTCATCGGCACCTCAAATTCGTTACCCCGACTGTTATGGTATTGATATGAGCAAGATGGGTGATTTTATTGCCTTTAAAGCTGCAATTGCTTTATTAGAAGAAAGAGGTATGCGTAATGTGATTGACGAAACCTATCAAAAAATTAAGGCATTAGAAGTAAATGGGGCTTTACATACCGAAAACGTGGTAAGACAATTATACAAGCCATTTACACCCGAAGAAATTTCGGATAAAATTGCTCAATTAATTACGCCATCCAATGTAAATATCCCTGTGGAAGTAATTTATCAAACTATTGAGGACTTACACGAATGTTGTCCAACTAATACAGGTGACTGGTATTTTACCGGAAATTATCCAACCCCAGGTGGCAACAAGGTTTGTAATAAAGCCTTTGTTAATTATGTAGAAGGAAATAATGTTCGCGGCTATTAAACTCTATAGCAAATAGCATTAATATTCATGCCTGCACCAACTGATGCAAAAATTACAATATCTCCTTTGTGTAATTGGTGTTCGGGATATTTGCCATGCTTTACCATGTCGTATAAAGTAGGAATCGTAGCAACGGAACTATTGCCTAAATCGTGAATGCTCATGGGCATAATATTTTCAGGTACTTCTCTTGTTCCGTATAATTTGTACAATGCTTTAATGAAGCCTTCGTCCATTTTTTCATTGGCCTGATGCAAGAAAAACTTCTTCACGTCTTTAATATCTACTCCCGCTTTTTCAATACACTCTTTCATGGCAATAGGTACATTCTTAATAGCATATTCATATACCTTGCGGCCCTTCATTTTAATATAGCGTGTTTCTTCTTCTCCATCTGGATGATAGGACTTACCTAGGTATAAAAAATAAGTCTCATCATTACAATGACTTTGCACACTCGCTGCTAAAATACCGCTTGTTGAATTAGGATCGGCTTCCACAATACAAGCACCTGCGCCATCACTAAAAATCATGCTATCCCTATCATGTGGGTCAACTACACGGCTTAAGGTTTCGGCACCAATTACTAAACAACGCTTAGCCATGCCCGATTTAATAAAAGAATCTGCTTGAATGACGCCTTGTATCCATCCTGGACATCCAAATAAAATATCATAAGCTACACAATTTGGGTTGTGTATGCCTAATTGATTTTTTACACGTGAGGCAATAGCAGGAATGGTATCAGTTTGAATCGTTCCTGGCAAAACATTGCCAAAATTATGTGCTACAATAATTTGATCAATGGTTTCAGGATCAATACCAGCATCTTGAATGGCTAATTTAGAAGCTTCAGTTGCCATTTCGGAAGTATTCATTCCATTTTCGGCATATCTTCTTTCATAAATGCCGGTAATATCTTTGAATTTTTCTACAATTTCTTGATTAGGTGTAGGTATTAATTCTCCGTTTTCTGCATAAAAAGTATTGCTAATAAAGTCTTTGTTGGACTTTATAATACTTGGAATGTAGCTACCTGTACCGGTAATAATGGTTGCCATAGTTGGGGTTTAAATATATTTGTCTCCCTTATTTCTCTTTACTTCGGCAACATATTCTTTAATAGATTGCTCTTTATCCTTACTACAAATAAGTAATACATCTTTGGTGTCTACTACAATAAAATCATCCAATCCTTGCACAACCACTAATTTGTCTTTAGGCGCATTGATCATACATTTTGTAGCGTCTATTACAACAACATTATCGGATGCCACTGCATTGCTAAAGTAATCTTTTTCCATGTTATCATAAGCACTATTCCAAGTACCTAAGTCGCTCCATCCAAACTCGGAAGGAAGTACATATACATTATCGGCTTTTTCCATGATAGCAATATCAATGGAGATATTAGTACACTGCGGATATATTTTTTGTATGGACAACTTTTCTTTATCGGTATTGAAATTTTCTTTTTCGTGGTCAAACAATTCATACATTTCTGGCTGCAGTTTTTCAAATGCTGCTAAAATGGTGCTTGCTTTCCAGGCAAAAATTCCAGCGTTCCATAAAAAATCACCACTGGCTAAAAAGGACTTTGCAATTTCTAAATCAGGCTTTTCGGTAAATGTTTTTACTTTATACACCCCTTTTGTAACTTCTAATCCCTCGTATTGAATATAGCCATAGCCTGTGTTAGGATGGGAAGGCTTAATACCGAGTGTTACCAAGGCCTTGATATTGGATACAAAGTCTAAAGCATTTTCTACAATTTTTTGAAAATTGCCTTCTTCTAAAATCAAATGGTCACTTGGTGCAACTACAAATGTTGCATCCGGATCCTTTTGTGCTAACTTAAATGAAATATAGGCAATACAAGGCGCCGTATTTTTACGACTTGGTTCGGCTAAAATATTTTCGATTGGCAATAATGGCAATTGCTCTTTTACGATATCTACATACTCTTCGGAAGTAAC
>CANGIZ010000050.1 GCA_947454025.1 Bacteroidota bacterium
ATTCCTGAGGCCCAAAATCAGCAAAGAACTTATCCTCAATATGGTATTCGAACTCGTGTTCGCCGGCCGTTAAACCTACAAATGGTATTTCAAATGTTCTGTTTTGGCCCATAACCGTACTTTAAGGGTTGGCAAAGTTAGTAAAAACCTATCAAAAGACAAAGTTTATCCTAATTTTACGCCATAAATTATAGAATGTTCAACGCAACTAAATTAGGTCAAAAACTGCCATGGAACTACAAAAGATATTTCCTGGCCCTAATTATTTTTGGGTTTAGCCATTTCCCTAATCTCGTTTCCAAGTATTATTTACCCTATGTTTTCAAGCCGCTAAGCGGTTTACTGAGGATCATATCCAACAAAATTGAATTTGCGATTGGAGAGTGGCTTTATTTGATTATTTGTATATCATTGATTATCAGTTTTATAAGATTTTTAATCATAAATTTCAACCATTTTCAACGCATTCGTTTTTGGACCACCATTGCCGTTGAATTTTTAAATTGGGTGTTGAAATGGTATATTCTATTTGAACTTTTTTGGGGATTGAACTATCAAAAATTACCTCCTTCTACTGATTTTGAGTTAAAACTGCCTGAAACCTATTCCGAAGCGCAAATGGATAGTTTAAGCATTCAACTTATTTCAGCAATGAATAGCTCAAGGGCTCAATTAGGGGATTCGGTTGTAAAATATATGCCATTGGACTCCATTATGGAAAAATCCATTGGTGAATTTGACCAAATTGAACACCAATATCCATTTTTACTTTATCGGAGGCCATCACTAAAAAAATCAACTTTCTCTGCTTGGGGGGACTATTTTGGGTACACTGCTTTTTACCAGCCCTTAACTGGAGAAGCGATTATTCGGGCCGACTTGCCCATATTAACTCAACCATTTACGGTATGTCATGAAATAGCACATCAATTAGGATATGCTTCAGAAACCGAAGCAAATTTTATAGCTTTTGTAATAGGTACAGAATGCAAGGATCCATTATTTAACTATTCTACTCAATTGCAATTATTTACATATGCCCAGCAGGCCGAATTAAATAGTATTGCAAAAAGGGGAGACTTTACCCAATTTGAAAATGTAATTGCCCGCAATAAAAAATTAATGAACCCAAAAGTATTGGCCGATAGAAAAATAATTAGGGAATTCTTTACGCGCAAGCAGTCGCTTCAAATTCCAGGAAGCGCAGAAATGTACAATCAGTTTTTGTTGTGGAATAAACAAGCAAAAGGAATAGAAAGTTACAATGATGTATTGTTGTGGGCCTTGGCTTATACACATAAAAAAAATCCTTAGCAATTACTAAGGATTTTGATGAATTATATTTTAATTAAAATTTATTCTTCCACATCATGCTCTCAATAGGCTTTTCAGGCTGCCCACTGTATTTAGCATTTGATTTTTTGTTGTATGCAATTTCAATGTCACCATCCACTGGGAAATAAATTAGTTGACCAATTGGCATGCCTTTGTAAACTCTTACTGGCTGTTTAACTGAAATTTCTAAAGTCCAATATCCACAAAATCCAACATCGCCTTTTCCTGCAGTTGCATGAATATCAATTCCTAAACGACCTGTTGATGATTTCCCTTCTAAAAATGGAACATGCGCATGTGTTTCGGTGTATTCTAAAGTTACGCCTAAATAAAAACCAGTGGGTTCTAAAACAAATCCTTCCTCTGGAATTTCAAAATAAGTAATGGTATTATGTGCTTTAGCATCTAATACATTGTTATCATAGGTAGCCAACCACTTTCCTAAATGCACATCATAACTATTGCTTCCTAAGTCCTTACGATCATAAGGCTCAATTTTAATAGTTCCTTTGGCAATTTCTTCTAATATTCTAGAGTCGGATAAAATCATCTTCTATTTTTTAAATGTATTTATGTTTATTTTGCAGCGCTAACGGCGGTGCAATCTAACTCAAAGCTTTTTTTTATGCCTTTCTTTTATCAACAAAATATTAACGAGACACGTCATTTGGCCATTTGGTCAATCACAGAGCCGGTTTCCTTTTTTGAGACCGATATTCAATTGGCAGTGGATATTCAAAATGAAGAGCGAAAAATTCAACATTTAGCAGTTAGGTTGTTGTTTAAGCTCATGATGCCCGATGCAGATTTGTCCACCATGGTAATGGCGGATAATGGCAAACCGTATTTACAAGGGGTGCCATTTCATTTTTCATTCTCACATTGCAAAGGGTATGCTGCGGTTGCGGTGAGTGATACGGATCCTATTGGAATTGATATTGAAATAATACATCCACGCATTTTAAAAGTGGCTCATAAGTTTTTAAATGACAATGAAAAGTCAATGATTGCCAATTTAGCTGAGGAAGATCAATTAAAACAAATGGCATTTTTTTGGGCAGCGAAGGAAGCCATGTATAAACAACATGAACAATTAGGAATTGATTTTGCGCATCATTTTAAGGTATTATCCATTGCCAAGGAACAAAGTGGAGTAGTTGCTGCGCAAATTTCACATAAGCATATAGAAAATAAAGTATTGTTGGATTATCATTTTGGGGAAGACTATGTTTGTGTTACTTGTTTTACCGATAGTCAATAAATCATTTAACTATATGAGCTAGGTCATAACAATTAACTGCTATTTGTTGTCTCTTTAGGGTACAATAAATTATATGTTATGCTAAACGAAAACAAATACAAATATTTGGTGCTTTTGTTAAGTGCTAAGGAAGTTCATTTATACATTTACGATAAAGTAAATTTTGAAAAAATTAAATTAAGTAGTGCAGATTCAATTGAAGCCTATGAAAGAGATATGCCAGGAAGGATGGGGCAGTTTACGGATGCCTCTGCACACAAAGAAATTGTCATCAATAATTTTTTACACCACATTGATTTAGCACTAGGTAAAATATTAAATCAGTATCCTAATGTGCCTTTATTTGTATTGGGTACTAAAAAAACAACTGGTCATTTTAATCAATTAACTAAACATGCTAAAGCGGTCACTGAATATATTGATGGAAACTATAATGAAAGTAGTTTGCATGAGTTGAAAGAGATATTAGCACATCCAATTATGGCATTGGACTTTAAGAAATGAAATATTTCAAATTGAATTATTTCATTTCTAATTAGTTCGTGATACTCACTAATTGAAAAATAGATTTTTATAGAGATTGCTCGCTTCGCTCGCTCAGCTCTGAGTGGGGCGCGTACCCAAAGCCTTTCAACTAAACGCGCAGCGTTTAGTTGGCTTTTTACATTTTCGCCTGCTCATTCAAGCAAGCTTGATTCGCAGTCTTAAATGTAAAAAGCCCGTCACTTCGTGACAGGCTTTGTGCGGAAGAGGAGATTCGAACTCCCACGCCCGGGTGTGGGCGCTACCACCTCAAGGTAGTGCGTCTACCAATTTCGCCACCTCCGCTGAGGGTAGCAAACCTACTAAAAAAAAACGTCTCTTCAAAAGTAATTCACCTTTGAAGAGACGTTTTAAAATTCAATGAAAACAATATTATAAAGAAGCAATTAACTCTTTGCCACTTCTTACATAATCATCATTTTTTGCTTCAGCTGCTAACTTAATACAAGTTTCAGCGCTTTCACGCGCTCCTGTTTTATTACCTAATTCTTTTTGCACTTTTGCTTTTAATAAAAATAAGTAATATGCTTTTGTATTGGCCGCGATTGCTTTATCAACATAAACCAATGCATTGTCATAATCCTTGTCTAAATCATAAAAAAAGTTCGCAGCAGCTTGGTATACATTTGGATTTACATTTGCACCACTTGTTGCATCTTTAATTTGTTTACGAATAGTAGGTTTAATATCAGTTGTTACTGGAATGTTTACTAATGTTTTTGCCCATTTAAGAGAAATAGTTGCAGATTCTGCGTTGATATTATCTACATTGATAGTGAAAGTTTCAGTGCTATTGCTTGTTGTTTCAGGCTTTACTTGTAAACGTACAACGTCTTCAGATTCTTTATAATCAAAGCTTCCCCAACCTTTTGAGTTAGTGTTAAAAATTATAGTCCATGCTGATTCACCAGGGATAGTGAATAAGCCATAAGATCCTGCGGCTAAAGTTTTTCCGCCAATGGTAACTGGATCAGAGAAAGTCACTTTGGTAGCGCCGTTGGCTCCAGTTCTCCAAACAGAACCTGTAGGTGCTAGAACGGTACCGTTACCAAATGCTGCGCGTCCCTTTAAGCCTGGGCGTGAATACACTATCTCTATTTTACCTAAGCCGAAATCTTGTGTTAAGGTTTGGGTAGGGCTCGCTGCAGGCATTTTAATTTGTGCTTGAGCAGATAAGCCAATAATTGTCAATACTGAAAAAAGTATTCTTTTCATAGTAGGTTCGTTTTGTTTTGAATAACAAACCTAAATGATTTTGGTTTATGGTAGCGTTATTTTTTTTGAAAGGCAGGATGGAATCGGTCTAGGGTATCTCTTAAAAATTCTCTGTTAATATGGGTATATATTTCCGTGGTTGTTATACTCTCGTGGCCTAGCATTTCTTGCACCGCACGCAGGTCGGCGCCGCCCTCCACCAAATGGGTGGCAAAACTATGTCTAAAACTATGTGGGGAGATTGATTTTTTAATGCCCGTTTTTAAGATCAAGTCTTTAATAATATAAAATATCATCACTCTACTCAATCCCTTGCCTCGGTTGTTTAAAAATAAAATGTCTTCACAATCCTTAGCAGGCGTTTGGTGTAAACGAATGGTATCCTTATATAGCTTAATATATTTAATGGCATCGGAGCCAATTGGAACCAATCGTTCTTTATCTCCTTTGCCAATTACTCGGATAAACCCAACATCTAGATACAAACAGGATATTTTTAAATTTATTGCTTCAGTTACGCGCAAGCCGGAACTATACATGGTCTCCAAAATGGCTTTATTGCGACCTCCCTCGGGCTTACTTAAATCAATGTGTCCAATCATGTCTTCAATTTCCTCAAAACTTAATACGTCGGGTAGCTTGCGTCTTGTTTTAGGTGTAGGCAATAAGGTAGTTGGATTAAGGGTGCAAATTTGTTCTAGCACACAATACTTAAAGAAAGATTTTATACCAGATATGATCCTTGCTTGTGAAGTAGCGGCCATTTCCATTTCGCCAATACATTGAATGAATTTTTGCAAATCGGGCAGGGTTACATCGGCTGGGCCAACCTCTTTCCCAATGCTTTCAAAGTAATTCGTGAGCTTATCGATATCTCTTAAATATGCTTCCACCGAATGGGCACTCAACGATTTCTCTAATTGAAGAAAAGCTTTAAACCCTTTTTTGTAGATGGCCCAGTTCATGCGTTGATATAAAAGATTTGATTGTTAGTATAGAATGAGTTTATTTCGTGTCAGATTTAAACAAAGATATGCAAGTAAATTTAAGGTCATTTAAGCAGAAAGTAACTAAGAACGCAAAACAATTAAGGTCTTTTTTAACCAAGTTGGAAAAGCGTGCGCCTAAAGGGTTAGACAACTTAGCTGAATATTTAAGTCCACAAGTTTGGGCAGAGACGGACTGTTTAAGTTGTGCTAATTGTTGCAAAACAATGAGCCCCACATTTACTAAAACAGATATTAAAAGAATTGCAGCACATTTAAATACCACGCCTAAAGCATTTACTGAAGAGTGGTTGGAATATGATAAAAAAGATAAGGATTGGTTGAATAAATTAAGACCCTGTCAGTTTTTAGATTTAAAAACCAATATGTGTAGCATCTATGAAGTTAGACCTGCGGATTGTGCAGGCTTCCCTCATTTGACCAAGAAAAAAATGACAGAGTACATTCATGTGCACAAGCAAAATGTGGAGTACTGTCCTGCAACTTATAAAATGGTAGAAAAGATGAATGATTTAATTGGATAATTGCTTCTTTGATTCTTAAAAATAAACATCTTCAAAATAGTCTAAAGCCCAATCCTCATTGGGCTTTTTATATATCGCAATAATATCAAATTGTAGCCATTTAAATTGTGGATGCTGATATTGATAATGCGCTGCAGCATTTTTTATAAACTGCATTTTTTGTTTGTTGACCATTTGTTCTGGGAAACCAAATTCGGTGCTGCTTCGGGTTTTGACTTCCACTATATGAAGCAGTCCATTTTTACAAGCAATAATATCAATCTCTAAATGTTTGTATCGCCAATTTTTTGCCAAAATTTCGAAACCTAATTCTTGTAAATAACAGGATGCTCTGTTTTCGCCTAAAAACCCAGTATCTTTGTTTTTCATAATATGATTTTAGTAAACATCGGCAAATAAGTAAGATGCAAAAAGCGTATAAATTACATGGAGTGCATAGGCATTATGATTGGGGTGGGACGGAGTTCATTCCTACATTAATGAAAGTGGAGAATCCGAATCATCAACCTTTTGCAGAGTATTGGATGGGTGCACATCCTTCGGCACCTGCACAAATTGAAACGGTGAATGGAATTGTTTCCATTAATGAGTTGGGAAGTATTCCTTATTTATTTAAAGTGTTGGATGTTGCAAAAATGTTAAGTATACAAGTACATCCAACTAAGGAAAATGCAGTTATAGGTTTTGAATTGGAAGAAAAAACATGGATCGCAATTGACGCACCCAATAGAAATTATAAGGACAAGAATCACAAGCCCGAGGTAATGGTGGCCTTGAGTGAATTTTGGTTATTGCATGGTTTTTTAGCGCCAGATTTAATGGGTGCAAGATTGCAAGAATTTGATTACTTCCACTCCTTACAAACATATTTTAAAGAAGATGACTATGAAGGATTGTATCGTTATTTTATGCAATTGTCTTCACATGAAGCGGATCTTATTTTAAAACCATTGATGCAGGATGCGGTTACGAGTGTGCAAAGAGGGGAAGTAGATAAGTCACATCCACATTGGTGGGCGAACAAATATTACAACAGCGTTGTGCCAGAAAAGCATATTGATAAGGGCATCTTTTCGATTTACATATTAAACATCGTAAAGGCCAATAAATACCAAGCTGTTTTTCAGGGAGCTGGTTTATTACATGCTTATTTAGAAGGGCAGAACATTGAGTTGATGGCGAATAGTGACAATGTGTTAAGAGGTGGATTAACGCCAAAGCATATTGACATCGTAGAATTATTAAAACATATTCAGTTTGTCCCAACTTACCCGAATGTAATGTCAGGGGAGACAATAAATGGAGTAGAAACCATTTATCCATGTCCAGTGGCTGATTTTGGTTTAAGTAAAATAGCATTAAAGGCGGGGGAAGCTTACACAATTCATACAAAATCATTGGAAATGTTATTGGTAATGGAAGGTGTTTTAATTGTGGAAGGGCAATCCTATCATAGGGGGGAAGTGGCATTAGTTGCTGCAGCTCAGTCCCTTGAAATGCAGTCACAACAAGGGGCAGTGGTATTTAAAAGCTTTGTGCCTTAGGTTATTCACATTTGAGGAAAATGATTATAACTATATAAGGGCCTTATGCCTTATTTTTGTTGTCACCCTTATAAAAGATACTTTATGAAATTGAATAGACAAGTTATCCTTGCTTTAGTAATCATGATTGCAACAAGTGCATTGTACCGTGTAATGCCAGGTCGTCCATTAGGATTCGCACCTCAAATTGCCATCGCATTATTTAGTGGATCATTGTTTGCTAGCAAGAAGCAATATTCTTTTTTATTGCCATTGCTTTCTATGTTGGTATCTGACTTAATGTATCAAGTATTATTCAACCATGGTTATAGTTCAATACAAGGATTTTATGCAGGACAATTAGAAAACTACATTTTAATTGCTGCAACTACTGTATTTGGATTTAGCTTACAAGGTGCTAAACCTTCTAAATATGTATTGTCATTTTTATCAGCACCTACTGCTTATTTTTTAGTCTCTAACTTTTTAGTATGGGCGCAAGGTGGTGGATATCATCATCCAATCACAGCAACGGGCTTAGTGCAAACAATGGTAGACGGTTTACCTTTCTATCCATATAGCGTAGTAAGTACAGTAGTATTTGGTGCAGTATTATTCGGATCATTCCGTTTGATGGTACCAAAGTTTAAAGCAATCTAGTTTTTTCTTTGGGGTCTAGTCTTATAAATGCAGTTTACAACATTTCAAAAGCTTCATCAATTTCCCATGGGCCATTGTCGGCAGCTAGGGTAGCTAATTCATCACAACGATTGTTGTATGGATTATCGGCATGTCCTTTTACCCAATGAAATTTAACCTTAAAGGGTTTAGCCAATTCATAATAGGCAGTCCATAAATCTTTATTCTTTTTTCCGCCTTTAAAGTCGGTTCTTATCCAATTGTCTAACCATTTTTTCTCAACCGATTCCACTACGTATTTACTATCGGTAAAAACATGAATAGGTAGTTCCTTTGTTTTTAGTGCATTCATAGCTTGAATCACGGCCAATAGTTCCATTCGATTATTCGTTGTTTTTCGGAAGGCTCCTGAGAGTTCCTTTACTTTATTGCCCCACATTAAAATGGCTCCATACCCCCCAGGACCAGGGTTTCCTCTTGATGATCCGTCGGTATAGATGACAATTTTGTCCATGAATTTTTCGTAATTGACTGATAATTAGTAGTATACGTAAATATAAGCAATTGGCACTTAATAACAAGGGCAAAAAATAGTTAATGTGTTTTTTTTACACACTATTTTTTTATCTTTATTCGCTTGTATATTAATTCATTACGATTGCGCTAACAAATTGCTGGCTATGAAAACTGTTGATACAAAAACGAAGAAATCGAATACATCGGTTGCTACTGCTTCTAAAATGCTTAAGGTTAATTTCCACTTAAAATATAAAACGAGTTTTGGTCAAGGCATTTATGTTTATGGCAATCATGCTCAATTAGGAAATAATAATATTGAACAAGCTGTTCCAATGTTTTTTTTAAATGATGATTATTGGGTATTGCATTTGGAATTAGATCCTAAAACGGTTCAAGAAAAAATAACCTATCACTATTATATTCAGCATGCCGATGGTACCAGGGCATTTGATGCGGGTTCGGATAAGTCCTTTGATTTTTCATATATAGATGCGTCGGAATTGGTATTAATGGATAGTTGGAATTTTACGGGATATAAAGAAAATGCTTTTTATACTTCGCCTTTTGTAAATGTGTTATTAAAAAAAGCCATTGAGCAAAAAACCAATGACAACGATAAAAATGCAACACATGTATTCAGAGTGAAAGCGCCATTACTACAAGCGCATCAAACCATTTGTATTATTGGAGATGCAAAAGTAATTGGTGCTTGGGATCCTGCAAAGGCAAAGGTTTTGACGAAAGTAAAAGGGGAGTCTTACTATGAAATTTGTTTAGATGTTGCAAAGAGTAATTTTCCATTTGTATATAAGTATGGTATTTATGATTTGCAAACAAAGCAGTTTGTAAATTTTGAAGAAGGAAATAATCGCGTGGTATATGAACCTGTGGGGAAAGATAAATTGGTTATTGTGAATGATGGTTTCTTGCATATCAATGCAGGCAATTGGAAAGGAGCAGGGGTTGCGATTCCTGTATTTTCATTAAGATCAAAAAAGAGTGCGGGGGTTGGAGAATTTGCTGACATTAAATTATTAGTGGATTGGGCAAATGAAGTGGGATTAAAATTAATTCAGATTTTACCTATAAACGATACGACTGCAACGCATACCTGGATGGATTCTTATCCTTACGCAGCTATTTCGGCATTTGCGCTGCATCCCATGTTTATTCGTTTGGAGGACATGCTTGGCGCAGATCAAAAAGAATTACTTAAACCCTATTTGTCTAAAATAGCTGCACTTAATAATCAGCCCGATGTGGACTATGATGGTGTGATGTCGTTAAAGTGGGAAGTATTACGTTTGTTGTATGCGAAAAATGGAAAGACAGATTTAGCATCGAAAGGTTTTGCAACCTATTTTGAAAATAATAAAAACTGGTTGGTTTCCTATAGTGCTTTCTCTTACTTGAGAGACTTACACGGCACTGTTGATTTTAATCAATGGCCAACACATTCGAAATTTGATGAAAAGGAAATTGTTAAATTAATCGATCCAAAATCGAAAACCTATGATGCAATTGCTTTCTTTTATTTTGTACAATATCATTTGCATATACAATTATTAGCTGCAACTGATTATGCGCATAGTAAAGGGGTGATTGTTAAAGGCGATATTCCTATTGGGGTATATCGTTTTGGGGCAGATGCTTGGCAAAACACGCATTTATTTCATATGGATATGCAAGCAGGTGCACCGCCAGATGATTTTGCGGTGAGCGGACAGAACTGGGGCTTTCCTACTTATAATTGGGAAGTAATGGCCAGTGATGGTTTTGCTTGGTGGAAATCTCGTTTTGATCAAATGAAGTTTTACTTTGATGCATTTAGGATTGATCACATTCTAGGATTCTTTAGAATTTGGAGTATTCCTATGCATGCGGTGGAAGGCATATTGGGACATTTTGTTCCCGCCATTCCAGTTTCTATTAATGAACTAAATAGTAAAGGGATTCAATGTGATCATTATCGATTAACACATCCTTATATTAATGAAACCGTTTTGTTTCAAACCTTTGGGTATGACAATGAGCTCATTAAAAAAGAGTACTTAAAACATATTGGTGATGGACACTATGAATTGTTGCCTGCTTATAAAACACAGCGACAAGTAGAGGCTTATTTTAGTATGAAGCCACAGGACGAATGGCATGATAAAATTAAACATGGCTTGTATAGTTTAATTAGCAATGTGATTTTGATGGATGCTGAAAAGCCACATCATTTTCATTTTAGATTTAATATTGAACAAACAAGTTCATTCCAAAACTTAGACCATCCAACACAAAATCGATTAAAGGAATTGTATGTAGATTATTTCTTTAAACGTCAGGATGCTGCTTGGGAAAAAGAAGCCATGCAAAAATTGCCGATGTTGAAACTTTCCACCAACATGCTAATATGTGGGGAGGACTTGGGTTTGGTGCCATCCTGTGTACCAAACGTAATGTATCAATTGGGTATGTTAAGTTTGGAAGTACAAAGAATGCCAAAAGCAAATCATAAAACATTTTTCCATCCGAATGATGCACCTTATTTAAGTGTTGTAACACCTTCTTCACATGATACAAGCACCATTCGAGGATGGTGGGAGGAAGACCGTGCAAAAACACAGCAGTTTTACAACCATGAAATTGGTCAATGGGGTGAAGCGCCATTGCATTGTGAAGCATGGATTAATAAAGCCATTTTATTGCAACATTTATATTCGCCTGCAATGTGGGCTATTTTCCAATTGCAGGATTATTTAGGAGTGGATGAATCAATCCGTCGAAGTAATCCTAATGATGAGCGTATAAATGTGCCAGCGAATCCTAAGCACTATTGGAGATACCGAATGCATTTAAGTTTAGAGGACTTAATTGCAGCGAATGCCTTTAATGCAGAATGGAAATCGGCCATTAAATCATGTGGCAGATAATTATATACACATTATAACCCGATTGTTTAAGCACTCAGTTTTGTATCTTAGCAAAAACGAATAAAGTGGAATTATCTTTTTGGGAACAGAAGTTACCCTTTGAATATCCTTTTACTATTTCCAATGGGAGAACTAAAACGCATCAGCATACTTTAATGGTGCGATTGTCATTGGGCAATTGGGAAGGATTTGGCGAAGCACCTGCAATTGCATATTACAATGTGACGGTAGAAGTCATGATGGAGCAATTGGAAAAGCATAGAAAGGTGATTGAAAAATTCGCATTAATTGATCCTGAACGTTTTTGGCATTTTTTACATCATCTATTTCCGAATGATCCTTTTTTAGTGTGTGCATTGGATATGGCTGGTTGGGATTTATGGGGGCAGATGAAAAAACAACCATTGCATAAATTGTGGAACACAGTATGGCATACACAAGCGAATGCCGATTCAGGTATTTTGATACCACCCATTTGCGATTATACATTAGGCATTGATCCGATTGAGAAAATGGTGCAAAAAATGAAGGATCATCCTTGGCCCATATATAAAGTGAAAGTAGGCACCGATTATGATATTGAAATGATCAAAGCATTAAGACAACATACCGACAAACCTATTCGTGTAGATGCGAATGCAGGATGGACTACTGAAGAAGCATTGGTGAAAATACCCGCATTGGCTCTACTAGGAGTAGAATTGGTAGAGCAGCCTTTGGCAAAAGAAAATTGGGAGGGTATGGAACAATTAAAAAAACAATCCAGCTTGCCTTTGTTTGCCGACGAGAGTTGTGTAATGGAAAAAGATGTAGCTGTTTGCGCTAATTATTTTCACGGCATTAATATTAAACTCACCAAATGTAGTGGACTCACACCTGCATTAAGAATGATACAAGAAGCACGTACATTGGGATTGAAAGTGATGATGGGAAGTATGAATGAATCTGTAATTGGTTCTGCAGCCATTGCTCAATTTCTGCCGCAGTTAGATTATGTAGACATGGATGGCCCATTACTTATGACAGCATTAAATGGCATTGGATTAAATTATAGTTTTGAAAATGAAAACGGCAAAATTGAACCGTTAATTCATTTTGGATTAGGGGTACAATATCGTCCTCCGTTTACAAAATAATAATTGAATCAATAATTGATCTAAGTTTTAATAGCACTTAAACATGACACCAGAACGTACCGATAAATTAATTAAAGTATTAAGCAAACGTCAAGCCAATTTGACGGTAGTGATGGAGAATGTAGATGATCCGCATAATGTGTCGGCGGTATTAAGAACCTGTGATGCTGTTGGTATTCAGGATGTTTATATATTAACAACACGTATTCCTAAGCATAAAAAGTTTGGTTACAAAAGTAGTAGCAGTGCGCTAAAATGGTTAACCATACATGAGTTTGATAATTTAGAAGACTGTGTAAAAGCGGTAAGAAAAAATTTCACAAAAATATTAACCACACATTTGTCCAGCGATGCAGTGGAGTTATATGATATAGATTTTACAGAATCGGTGGCCCTTGTATTTGGCAATGAACACGATGGGGTAACGGAGGAATTTAGAAACTTAGCCGATGGGAATTTTATAATACCACAAATGGGTATTATTCAAAGCTTGAATATTTCGGTTGCATGTGCGGTAAGTATTTATGAAGCATTGCGCCAAAAGAAAGAAGCAGGACATTATGATCATGCCAGTTTACCAAAAGATCAAATGGATCGCTTATTAACGCAATGGGGAGTGGAAGAATTAACTCCTGAAAATTATGTGCCGTATAAGCCAAAGCGCAAGTAAATTACATTTGTTCTGGCACATCAATTCCTAATGCACGCATTCCTTTTTGTAAGGTAGCTGCAGTTAATATACCTAGTTGAATTCTTAGATTTTTCTTTTCCTCCGATTCAGCATTGGCAATAGACAATTCTGCATAGAAGCTATTAAACAACTTAGCTAGGTTGAAAGTATAAATAGCCACTTTGGAAGGGTCTAAAGTATCTGCTGCTTCATTAATGACTGCAGGGAAATTAGACAACTCAATAGCCAATGCTTTTTCCAATGGCAATAATTCGCAAGTAGTTAATTGAACCGTAGTGCCTGTTTTACGTAGAATACTTTTAATGCGCGCATGTGTGTATTGGATAAACGGCCCTGTGAAACCATGAAAATCAATACTTTCTTCGGGATTAAAAATCATTTTCTTTTTAGGGTCTACTCTTAATAAGAAAAACTTAAGGGCGCCTAAACCAATGGTATTGTATAATTCCTCCAATTGTGCTTGTGTAAATTCCGATACCTTTCCTAATGATTCAGTTTTTTCTTTCGAAATACTAATCATTCCTTCTACTAAATCATCCGCATCTACTACAGTTCCTTCACGGCTTTTCATTTTACCTGTAGGCAATTCAACCATGCCATAACTTAAATGGTAAATGCCATCGGCTGCAGGTAATTGTAGTTTTTGGCAAATTAATTTAAGTACTTTAAAGTGGTAGTTTTGTTCATCACCTACTACATAAATACTCGCGTCGGTATTAAACTCTTTTTGTTTTACTTCGGCAAGTCCAATGTCCTGTGTAATATAAACCGATGTACCATCCTTACGACGCACAATTTTTTCGTCTAAGCCATCTCCCGTTAAATCAATCCAAACCGATCCGTCTTCTTTTTGATAAAATACCTTTTTCTCTAATCCCTTCTCTACTAATTCTTTTCCTAATAAATAAGTATTGCTCTCATAGTAGGTCTTTACAAAATCAGATCCAATCTTTTTATACGTAGTGTCAAAGCCTTCGTACACCCAACTATTCATGCGCTTCCATAAATCCATGGTTGCTGCGTCGCCTTGTTCCCATTTCAACAACATTTCTTGTGCTCCTTTTTGAATAGGTGCTTCTTTTTCAGCAAGTTCTTGTGTCATGCCACCGGCTACTAATTCAGCAACCTGTGCTTTGTAAGCGTCATTGTATTTAACATAGTAGTCACCAACAAAATGATCACCCTTTTGTTTTGTGTCAGCAGGTGTAGCTCCATTTGCAAATAATTGCCAAGCAATCATGCTCTTGCAAATATGAATTCCACGGTCATTTACAATACAGGTTTTTACCACTTCATTGCCTTGTAGTTTTAAAATTTCGGCAATGCTCCAACCTAAAAAGTTATTTCTTAAATGGCCTAAGTGTAATGGCTTATTGGTATTAGGGGAGGAGTACTCCACCATAATTTTTCGAGGCGAATTGTTGGTAGGCAATAAATTATCTGGGCTTGCATTTTTAATTGTGTCAAACCAAAATTGATTGCTTATAGTAAAATTCAAAAATCCTTTAACGATATTAAATTCAGTCAAAATCCCAGGCATTGCAGTTAACATGGCTGCGCCTAATTCATTGCCTAGTTGATCGGGATTTTTTCCTAATTGTTTTACGAAAGCAAAAAGCACAATGGTGTAATCACCCTCAAATTCGGGCTTGGTAGCATTGACTAATACTTGTTCGGGTTGTATTTGAACACCATATAATTGATGTATACAACCAGCTGTTGACTGCTTTAAATTCGTTATCAAATTCATAAATATGTATTACCGTCTGCAAAAGTA
>CANGIZ010000051.1 GCA_947454025.1 Bacteroidota bacterium
ACTGCTCAATTCATGGTGATCGAGTTTGATCGTAATGAAAAGAGAATTGTAGTTTCTCATGCAAGAATTTGGGAACAAAACATTGTAGAAGAAAAAGAAGCAGCTAAGAAAGAAGCGAAAGCGGATTCTGAAAAAACTAAAAAAGCAGTAAAAACTATTCAAGCTAAAGTGGAGAAATCTACATTAGGTGATTTAGGTGCTTTGGCAGAAATTAAAGCTAAATTAGACGAGAACAACGCAGGATAGTAATATCAGGAGTTCAACTCATAAAGGTCTTAAACCTTAGGAAAGCCCCCATTTTGGGGGCTTTTTATTGTAACTCCCTGGCTGCCAAGTCGGATTTAGCTATTTCTTAACGTCAAAGCCTTTATTCGCAATCTTTTTCGCCCTAAATTGGGGATTATTAGTTAATTTTGCCACCCTGTATGAATAGAATAATTGTAGCATTTTTTGTGTTGTTGAGTCTATCTTCTTGTACTTCAAAATTTCAACAAGTTTTAAAGAACAAGGACACTGACTTTAAAGTGAAAATGGCGGAGAAATATTTTGAAGCAAAAAAGTACAGAAATGCACAACAGCTCTTTGAGAACGTTATGCCTTTTGTAAAAGGAACTCCAAGATATGAGGAATTGTATTTGAAGTTTGCGAACGCTTATTACTATGACAAGGATTATGAAAATGCGGAAAATTTATTCAAGACTTTCGTTGAGTATTTTCCTAATAGTCCAAAGACAGAAGAAGTTGAATTTTTAAGAGCGAGCACATACTATAAGCGTTCACCAAAAGCGGAGTTGGACCAAACAACAACCAACAAAGCCATCTTAACAATGCAGGCGTTTATTGATGCGCATCCAACAAGTGCAAAAGTAAAAGAAGCAACCGAAGTCATTGATGCTTGTCGTGCTAAGTTGGAATTGAAAGATTTTAAAACAGCTACATTGTACAGCAATCTTACATTGTATCGTGCTGCTGCAATATCATACGGTTTATTGTCTGACAATTATCCGGATTCAAAAAATGCAGATAAGTATAAATTGTTGACAGTGAAAGCATATTACCAATTTGCTGAAAATAGTTATGCTGAAAAACAAAAAGAACGTTTTGAAAAAGTAGTGGAAGAATATAATGACTTCGTAGATCGATACAGCGATAGTCCATTATTGCCAGAAGCTAAAAAGATAAAAAAACAAACTGATAATTTTTTAAATATAAAGAAATGAGTAAACTAAGAAGACATATGGGTGCGAATGTACCTGCTGTTGTAGAAACAAAAAGTTTAAAAGCATTAAAAGCTAAAACTGGTAATCTATACGAGTCTATTTCTATCATTGCAAAAAGAGCAAATCAAATTAATATTTCTATTAGAGAAGAATTACATTCTAAATTAGAAGAATTTGCAAGTCATACCGATAGCTTAGAGGAAATTCATGAAAACAAAGAGCAAATCGAAATCTCAAAAGCATATGAGCGTATGCCTAATCCAGCAATTTTAGCGACTGCTGAGTTTATCGATGACAAAATCTATTACAGAAATAACGAAGAGACTGATCTTTTCCGTTAATTTTCAACAATACACATCAAAACGTCCTGGGATCTTTATGGTATCAGGACGTTTTTGTATTTTAGACTACCAATACCGGACTACTATGTTTCGAAAATGTATCTTTTTACTTTATTTTTTGATAGGGGTTGGCGCAGTAGAATTATCGGCACAGGAGCTATCTGCTACAATTAGTATTCAAAGCAGCAAGGTAGACAATCAATTAGATCCTAAAACCTTTACTCAATTACAAACACAGCTCAAAGATTTTTTAAATCAACGCAAATGGTCAAATGAGACCTTTGGTAACGAAGAGAAAATTGATTGCAGTTTTTATATTACGATTGAATCGGTATTATCTCCTGGCGTATATGATGCTAAATTAAGTGTCGTTTCCAATAGGCCAGTGTATAATTCCAATTATACGACGCCTATCCTGAATATGCAGGATGCTAATTATACATTTAAGTATCAGTTGTCTCAGCCAATAGAGTTTAACGAGAATAAGGTGCAAGGTACAGACCCGCTCGAAGCGAATTTAACCGC
This sequence comes from Bacteroidota bacterium, assembly GCA_947454025.1. Lineage (GTDB taxonomy): Bacteria > Bacteroidota > Bacteroidia > Chitinophagales > Chitinophagaceae > Sediminibacterium. The sequence goes on from CANGIZ010000051.1 coordinate 2,087, forward strand.
TACATTGGCGTATTATATTTATGTGATATTGGGTTTAGATTATGATTCATTTTCCTTAAAAGGAGGGGCTCCTTATTTTGCAAAAGCATTAAATGTTGTGTACAATGCACCGGAAGCATCTGGCATCAACGGCTGGAAATCCTACGATGGCCAAAGAAACCGTTTTATTTTTATTGACAACCTTACCAAGAGTGGAATGGATAAAATCCACGAAGTAATTTATAGTTATTATCGTGAAGGATTGGACCAAATGTCGGACAAGCCCGAGATTGCAAGAAGTACTATTTTAAATGCTTTAATGAGTATGCAGGAAGTACAGGATGCAAATACCAATACCATGATTGTGCCTATTTTGATGCAGGGGAAATTCACCGAAATCGCAGGTATATTTGCAAAAGCAGATAAGCAAATGCGCAAGCAATTATTAAATACTTTATCGTCGATAGACTTGACGAATTTAAATAAGTACAAAGAAAAGTTAGAATGAAAAATTGGATAAAAATAAGTGGAGTGTTGTTTATTTTTATGGGTTGCGCGCAACAGGAATCCAAGGAAAATATAATTCCTGTCGATAAAATGAAAGTAGTTATTTGGCAGTTAATGAAGGCCGATGAAGTGTATACAAGAGCTTCAGGCAAGGATTCAACTTTTAAAATTCAGCATAAAAATGTACAATTCTACCAACAGATTTTTGATTTAAACAAGGTGGACAGGGCTCAGTTTTATAAACAAATGGATTATTATAGCAAGCATCCAGTAGACTTTAAAATGGTAATGGATTCGGTGAATGAGGTTTCGAAAAGAGAAAAAAACGATATAACAAAGCACTAATAAGGTGCGTTGTGCATAAAGATTTTTACATTTGACCCATCATAAAAGTGTAAACAAAACATAAAAAACAAATCAATAAAATATGAGTAATTTAATTGGCAAACCAGCCCCCGCTTTTACTTTGTTTGACACAGATAAAAAAGCAACTTCTTTAGCAGATTTCAAAGGACAAAACGTTGTGGTACTTTTCTTTCCATTAGCGTTCACAGGTGTATGTACAGCTGAGTTGTGTAATATTAGAGACAATATTGGGATCTATAACAATGCGAATGCACAAGTAGTAGGAATCTCAGTTGACTCTGTATTTACATTAGGTAAATTTAAAGAAGAACAAAAATTAAACTTCCCATTATTAAGTGATTTTAACAAAACAGCTTCTAAATCATTTGATGTTTTATACGAAACATTCCCAGCATTGGAAATGCAAGGTGTAAGCAAGCGTTCTGCGTTTGTGATTGATAAAGAAGGGGTGGTTCAATACGAAGAAGTTTGTGCGACTCCTGGTGACTTGCCAAATTTCGCTGCCATTCAAGAAACTTTAAACAAGTTAAACTGAAATTTATCTTCATGCTAGTTCATGAAGAAATAAAATAAAAAAAGGCTCCAAATAAATTGGGGCCTTTTTTATAATAAAGCGGTTGCAAAATTTATTTTCTATTTCTCGCATACCTCAACAATCAAGAACTTTAAATAGTGTGTATTTTCCATACCCCAAATAATAGGGTGGTCGCTTGACTGTGATTGATAAGTGACTTGCCTGATTCTTTTTTTAGCATCACGAGCAGCCATTTCGATCGTGTCTAAAAATAATTCAGGGCTTACCAAATTCGTGCAGCTCGAACTTACAAGAAAACCGCCATTGCGAATTAATTGCATGCCACGTAAATTAATTTCTTTATAGCCAGTGACAGCTTTATCAATATTATTTCGACTCTTGGTAAATGCAGGTGGATCCAGCATTACAACATCATATTTACGCCCTTGTTTGCCCCAGTTTTTAAGCACATCAAATGCATTCATGGCTTCAAATTTAACGATATGATCTAGTTTATTGAGAGCTGCATTTTTATTGGCTTGCTCCACGGCAGATTCAGAAATGTCAATTCCTAAAACCGATTTAGCGCCATAATGTGCTGCATGAATTTCAAAAGTACCGGTGTAAGTGAATGCGCCTAAAACATCGGCGCCTTTTACAATATTTTGAATGGCTCTACGATTGTCTTGTTGATCTAAAAAGTAACCTGTTTTTTGTCCTGTCTCAATGTTTACATAAAACTGTAAATCGTTTTCATTGATAATAATTTCAGTTGGAAAAGGGTCGGTTAAAAATCCTTTTTGTTGTGCAAGTCCTTCAAGTTCTCTAACAGGCACATCATTTCGCTCGTAAATACCTTTTGGATTAAAAATACTTTTTAACGCATCAACAATTGCATCCTTCCATACTTCAATTCCAAATGACAAAGTTTGCATCACAAAATAGTCATTGAACTTATCAATAATTAAAGCAGGTAAACCATCGGCTTCGCCAAATACCAAACGACAGTTTTCGGTGTATCCTAAATGTTTTCTATAGTCCCAAGCTTCTTGAATTTTTTGGTGAAAAAAAGCAGCAGTTATATCTTCTCTCTTTCTTGTCAACAAACGAATCATGATTTGAGAGTCGGGGTTAATATAGCCACGACCCACTAGTTGACCATCAAAATAATACACTTCCACTATATCCCCGGCTGCTACAGGACCGGCTACACGGTCAATTTCGTTATTATAAATCCAAGGATGTCCCAGGGCAATTCTGGGCTGAATTCTTTTGTTCAAATACACTTTTGTCATGGCGCAAAGATAGGCAGTGATTGACTGACAACTTGTTCATTTTTAACCTAATTAATGTCAATTTTGCTCTTTTAGGCCTTTGGCAATATATTTGCTCGCATTAGATAACAATAAGTCAATTATGGAAGAAAAAGAGATCAATACCCCAGAAACAGTAGAAAATATCGAAAATAGCCCTGAAAATGCGCCAGAAGTAGAAAATGAGCCCCTAAGTGAGTTAGACCAAACAAAGGCAGAATTGGCAGAACAAAAGGATAAATACCTGCGTTTAATGGCTGAATTTGATAACTATAAGCGTCGTACCGCTAAGGAGCGTATGGAATTAATCCAAACTGCGGGCAAGGATGTAATTGTTTCCTTATTAGACGTTTTGGATGATTGCGATAGAGCCGAAAAACAATTGAATGGTTCGGATGACATTGCAGTTCAAAAAGAAGGCGTTCAATTGGTGTTTAATAAAATACGTTCAACGATGCAAGCCAAAGGTTTGGTAGCTATGGAAAGTATTGGTAAAGATTTTGATGTTGAATTGCATGAGGCTATTACGGAAGTACCTGTACCAGATGATAAACAAAAGGGAAAAGTAATTGACGAAGTAACCAAGGGTTATTTGTTGAATGAAAAAATTATTCGTTTTGCCAAAGTGGTTGTAGGCAAATAAAAATACGCATATGTCTAAAAGAGATTATTACGAAATATTAGGTGTAAGTAAATCGGCTTCGGCAGACGAAATAAAAAAAGCATACCGTAAAGTGGCTATGCAATTTCATCCAGATAGAAATCCAGGAGATAAAGCAGCCGAAGAAAAATTTAAAGAAGCGGCAGAAGCTTATGAGATATTAAGTGATAATGATAAGAAGGCGAAGTATGATCGTTTCGGACACCAAGCATTTGGTCCAGGAACCAATGGCGGTGGTGGAGGTGGATTCCATGGTGGCATGGATATGAATGACATCTTTAGTCAATTTGGAGACATATTTGGTGATGAAGGTTTTGGTGGATTCTTTGGTGGTGGTGGAGGAAGATCAAGAGGTGGAGGCGCAAGAGCGAGAGGTCAAAGAGGTAGTAACCTAAGAATAAAATTGAAATTAAATTTCGAAGAAATTGCGAATGGTGTTACCAAACAAGTGAAAGTAAAAAAGCACGTTGTGTGTAGTACTTGTGGAGGTAATGGTGCAAAAGATAAAAATAGTTTACAAACCTGTACGACATGTAATGGACAAGGACAGGTAAGAAAAGTAACCAATACGTTTTTAGGACAAATGCAAACGGTGAATACCTGTCATACCTGTAATGGTGAAGGAACAACTGTAACTGCAAAATGTACTGCTTGTAAAGGAGAAGGTCGTGTGTATGGCGAAGAAACCATTTCGATAGATATTCCAGCAGGTGTTCAAGACGGAATGCAATTGAGCATGTCAGGTAAAGGAAATGCAGGAGAACGTGGCGGAATGTCTGGTGATTTGATTATCATGATCGAGGAAGAAGCGCATGAGTCATTACATAGAGACGGACTGAATGTAGCTTATGATTTATACATCACCATTCCTGATGCTATTTTTGGAACGAGTGTGGAAGTGCCAACCATTGATGGCCGTGCGAAAATAAAAATTCCTGCAGGTACACAAAGTGGTAAAATTTTCCGTTTAAAAGGAAAGGGTTTCCCTGAAGTACAAGGCTATGCAAAAGGCGATCAATTAATTCATGTGAATATATGGACACCTCAGCATGTTAGTGATGAAGAAAAAGCAGCGTTAGAGAAAATGCAAGAGAGTGAAAACTTTAAACCGAAACCAGTGAAAGGAGATAAAAGTTTTTATGATCGCGTAAAAGAAGCGTTTAAGTAATAAAAAGAGGGGCTAAAGAAAATAGCCCCTCTTTTTATTTTAATCTTATTGATTTAAACTTATTTCAACTGATATATCGCTTTTGTATTTCTACCATAACCATCATAGTCTAAGCCGTAGCCCACTACAAATTTATTAGGGATATCAAAACATGCATAGTCAACCTTAACAGGGTAGGCCAATGCTTCGGTCTTATTTAAGAGTACTGCAATTTTTATTGAATTAGGTTGACTAGATGCGAGCTGAGGTAAAAAATGATGTAACGTTTTACCCGTATCAATAATATCTTCTAAAATAATAATATCGCGTCCACTCACATTGGCATCTAAGCCAATGGCAGTAATCACGTTGCCCGAAGAAGTAGTTCCTTTATAAGAAGCTAATTTAATAAAACAAACTTCGGCCTCAATAGTAATTTGTTTAAATAAATCGGCTGTAAAAAGGAAGGAGCCATTCAAAATGGAGAGGAAGATAGGTCTTTTGCCTTCATACTCTTTATTGAATTGTGCAGCTAATTCAGCAATTTTAGTTTGGATCAATTCCTCACTTAAATAAGGTTCAAATTCTTTGTCTAGTACTTTTATATTTGACATATAATGTTCAGTTATTTTTTCTTTTTAAATAAATGCCAGTTTTTAAATAGGTTCAAATTCACATGTATTGAATAATCATTGAATGTAGTAGGTTTTTTATCGCCTGGCATATGAAACAAAATTAAATTAGTGCCTTCGGTAAGGGGTTTGTTAGGTACTTGTTGAGGATTATATGATTTTAAATGCTCCAACTGAATACCTTCGGATTGGCTAATATCATATAATGTTTCACCTGCTTTTACAATATGTACTTTTCTGTTGCTTTCTTTTTTCTTGGCAGCTAAAAAAATGAGTTGATCATTTTCCACTAAATCCGTTTCCTTCGTATCATTGTACACATATAATTTGTATAAGGAAATTTTGAACGTACTTGCTATTTCTAAAAATGATCGGCCTTCCTTTGCCCAAATTACTGGTACTCCATTTATCTTGAATTTAGTCTTTGGATAAGGAGGCGTTTTCTTTTTTGTAATGGTTAAAATCACGCTTGTAGTGGTATTAGTTGTAGTATCCTTTGGCAAATCACTAATGGTTCGCATGGACTGTGGGCCAGCCAAATTAACGGACTTTGAAGTCGGACTACTAATGCCTTTCACGCCAGAAAGTTGAACCGTGTCTTGCAAGACGATAGGGACTTGGGTAGCTACTTTAATAGTGTCTTTTACCAAACTGTCTTTTACAACAATGGGTGCAGTAATAAGTGCTTTAACCGTATCTGCTTTAATGGTATCTTTTTCTGCAGCGATAGCTGGATAGTTGTATTGCGTTAATTCGTAGTCATCAATTACTTTTAATAATTTTTTGGGATAGTCAGGTGCAGTTGCATAGCCTGCTTTTTTTAAACCAAAAGCCCAGGCAGAATCGTCCACGGGATCAAGTTCAAATAGGCTAGCATAGTTAGGTCTGTTCTTTAGGAAGTCAGAATGGTCCTTAAAAGAATTAATCGCATCACTATACACGCGAAAACATTCTTTTTTTGTGTCGTCATCCTGATACGTAGTTTCCCCCTTCCAGTCTAATTTACATTTGATGCCAAAATGGTTATTAAATTTCTTTGCTAAATTACTTTCACCACTACTCGATTCCACAATGGCTTGTGCCAAGGTAATGGAAGCTGGTATGCCAGTACGCTTCATTTCCTGCATAGCAATGCCTTTGTATTTTTCAATATAAGCCTTAGTTACTTGTACTTGTGCTAGTAAGGCAAGGGGCATGGATAAAAGCAGTAATGCAAAAAAATGTTTTTTCATTGTATTCATTATTTCTTTCTGATGAAAGTAAGTCCGTCTCGTATTGTTAATATTGTTTGTTCGGTGCTTGCGTCATTAAGTACATAATCATTAAAAGCTTGAATGGCTTTTGCACTTTTCCCAGACACTTGTGCTTCCAACACTTCGCCATGGAATAGTGTATTATCAACAATCATTAATCCATTGTTTTTAAGTCTTGGTAAAATCAACTGATAGTAATCAATATAGCCCGTTTTGTCGGCATCTATAAATACCAAATCCCATTCATAGGTAAGGGTTGGAATAATTTGTTTGGCATCTCCAATATGCATATTCATTTTTGCAGCATGCGGACTATTTTTAAAATAGTTACTTGCTGTTTGTGCATCTTCTTCTCTTAATTCAATGGTGTGCAAAGCTCCATTTTCAGTTAAACCTTCGGCAAGGCATAAACTGCTAAAGCCAGTAAAGCTTCCAATTTCTAATATATGTGTTGGGTGAATGAGTTTACTCATAAAGCTTAAAAAACCACCTTGGTGCCAATTGCTTTGCAAATGCGCATGGGGGTGAGATGCCATGGTAGTATCATACATTGCTCTTAAATAGCTAGGCGTTGCTTGGCTATATTGTTCGATGTAGGTATTGGCAATTGGATTGATAAACTCCATTTGCAAATGTCTAATTTTTTTTGGTATTCTTGGCCGAAATTAGCCACAAACCTATAAAGGTAAATAAGCCATTAATGATTAACAATTCCTGGCCAATTCGAAAGCTGCCCAATAAGTAAGGTTGGGCATAATCCAGCACTAAACACAGCATAGGTGCTAAGAAGCAAGGAACGGCCGACCATTTGTCCTTTAAGATTCGCTTGGTTAAAATGCCAAATGCAAATAAGCCTAATAAAGGGCCATAGGTATAGGAAGCAATTTTAAGGAGCAGGTCAATAATACTTTTATTGTCAATCCATTTAAATATCATAACAATAATTAGAAAGATAAAAGCAAAACTCAAATGCACTCTCTGTCTGATCTTTTTCTTTTTTGCCTCATCCCATTCATCCTTTCTTTGCATGCCCAATAAGTCGATACAAAAACTGGAAGTAAGTGCAGTGATGGCACCGTCGGCACTTGGAAAAAGCGCAGATATTAAGGCAAGTATAAAAATAATGGATATATATGGCGGCATATGATTTAAAGCAAGGGTAGGGAACAAATCATCGCCTACAGCCGTTACATTTTGCTGTGCAGCATATAAATTTAATAAGCCTCCTAAAAATAAGAACAGCGTAATTACAAACAACATGGTAAACCCAATAGTGACCATGTTTTTTTGGGCATCTTTTAAAGTTTTAACCGAAATGTTTTTTTGCATCATTTCTTGGTCTAGTCCAGTCATGGTGAGCGTTACAAAAGCGCCGCCAATAATTTGTTTTAAGAAAAACGATTTGCTATTTACATCGGTATTAAACACAGTCGCTAGACCCTTTACCTGCATAGCATGTAGGCCATCCATTACCGAAAAGTGCATATTGGATAAAATATATACACTGCAAATTATTAAACCAAAAAGCATACCTAATGTTTGCAAAGTATCTGTATATACAATTGTTTTTACGCCTCCTTCATAGGTGTACAATAAAATCATAGCAAGTATTACCAACGTCGTGCCCCAAAATGGAACTCCCATACTATCCAAAATAAATACCTGCAAAGTTTTCACTACTAAGTATAATCGGGCAGTGGCACCGAGTGTTCTTGATAATACAAAAAAGGATGCCCCTGTTTTATACGCATTGAATCCTAAGCGCGTCTCCAAATAATTATAAATGGAGGTAAGGTTCAATTTATAATAGATAGGCAATAAAACATATGCAATTGCTAAATAGCCAATTAAATAGCCCAGCGTGATTTGTAAATAATGGAAAGCATCTTTGCCTACTGCACCTGGCACACTTACAAAAGTGACACCACTTAATGAGGTTCCAATCATACCAAAAGCAACCAACATCCAATGGCTATTTTTGTTGCCAATAAAAAAAGACATATTATTACTGTTTTTGCCAGTAATTTTTGCAACTCCTAATAATATCGCAAAATAGATAATAACAAATAGAAATAATAAAGGAGCGCTCATTGAATGTATTTTTGGTAACAGCAAAGTAATAAGAATCTTTGTTATTTTTAGTTAAATTGTGCAAGGATTTTTATATTAAATGAATGTCATGAAAATAAATGCAGTAACCGTTTTTTGTGGATCAAAACCAGGTAATGATGACTTGTATGTGAATGAAGCGAACAGTTTGGGAAGGCAACTTGCTCAAAAAGGGATTGAATTAGTATATGGTGGAGGTAATAATGGCATTATGGGCGCAGTGGCCAATGCTTGTTTGAATGCAGGAGGTAAGGTGGTTGGCATTATCCCACAATTATTGTTGGAGTGGGAGGCACAACATGATGGATTAACTGAATTGATTGTAACGGAATCTATGCATGCAAGAAAACTGCTCTTGTATGATAAGTGTGATGTTGCTATTGTTTTACCAGGTGGCATGGGTACACTCGATGAATTATTTGAGATGCTCACTTGGAACAACTTAAAAATTCACACAAAGAAAGTATTTATATTAAACGCGAATGGATATTATAATGCATTAATACAGTTATTAGATACAATGGATCAACAAGGATTTATGTATGATCAATGGAGAGATCGATTAATTGTATGTGCTACAGTAAACGAAATTATGGACGCTTTTTAGCACCCAAATGAATGGGGAAACCAAAGCCAGCTCTCAAGATAGGCTGTGCTGTTAATTGTCCCATTCTATAGGGAGATTGTTGGGAATTTACTAAGTCAAACATGACAGAAAAATAGGAGAACCCATTTTCATTTCTTCTTCCGTAACCAACACCTGCTAAAAGGCTAGGCGCACTTACACTTGAACTACCCGAAGTGCCTTGGGAAAGGTTTTTAGCATTGGTAAAAGTAAAGTTGTATTCGGGTTGAATTTGAATGAAAAGTTGTTCTATAGGCCAAGCACGCATGAATGCACCCAAGCCCAACTGCGTATTGTTGGATTTGTAATCTCCGTAAATCATTGAAGTAGTATGATAGGTAGCGTAATATAAATTTACTGCAGCCCCTAAGTCAATATATTGATTATAAGTTTTTACCAGTTCAGGATTGAGGCCTAATTGAAAAGAGCCACTTCCTCCCCCTAAAACAACTCCTCCGCCAAAGTAAATAGGATGTGGATTTAGTTCAGGGGTAGTAATGATGGTAGTTTGCGCATTAGATAAAAAATGAACAAATACAAATACTGCAATTAGACTTAACTTTTTGATCATAATCAAATTCTTTTGTGCTTACTTTATTTAGTTAGATCAAAAATTTTGCCAGGGTTTAAAATATTGTTTGGATCGAATGCTTTTTTAATGCCTCTCATTACTTCAAGCGTAGCATTTTCAAAAACAACTGGTAAGTATGATTTTTGAATTAAACCAATGCCGTGCTCTCCACTAATGGTTCCACCTAAGCTTTTTACCAAAACAAACAATTCTTTCAAAATGGCGTTCATTTCATCACTGCCATAACTATTTTTAATAGTAGGATGGTTGATTCTGATATGCAAGTTGCCATCGCCAGCGTGTCCATAACAAACTGCATGGAATCCATATTGTGTTCCTAATGCTTTAACTCCTCTAATTAATTTAGGCAATTCAGCTCTTGGAACTACCGTGTCTTCTTCAATAGTATAGCCAACACTTTTCACAGCTTCGGCAACACGTCTTCTTAATTTCCACAATTCTGTTTTTTGTTGAGCATCGTCGGCAAAGAAAATTTCACCCGCATCAAATTGAGTCAACACTTCGGCGATCGCTTCCATCTCACTCATTAACACATCCATGTTATTGCCATCTACTTCAATAATTAAGTGGGCTGCAATATCATCTGTTACTGGAAAGGCGGTGCTGTCCACCATTTTGCTCACAATTTTAATGGAGTCTATTTCCATCAATTCCATCGCACTAGGTACAATGCCTGCTCTAAAAATAGCACTCACTGCTGCACTCGCATTTTCCAAATTGGTGAAAGGAGCCAACATTAATAAATCAAATTTAGGAAGCGGGATTAATTTTAAAACTATTTTAGTAACAATACCCAATGTGCCCTCACTACCAACTAATAATTGTGTTAAGTTGTATCCAGTTGAATTTTTCAACACGTTAGAGCCAGTCCAAATAATATCACCTGTTGGCAATACTACTTCTAAGTTTAATACATAGTCTTTTACTACACCGTATTTAACTGCTTTTGGGCCGCCTGAATTTTCTGCAATATTACCACCAATAAAACAAGAACCTTTACTGCTAGGATCGGGGGGGTAAAATAAGTTCACAGCCTTTACCGCATCTTGTAAAACTTCAGTAATTACTCCTGGTTCAGTTGTAACTTGTAGGTTTCTGTCGTCAATTTCCAGGATGCTATTAAAACGCTCCATAGAAATTACTAAACCACCTAAATGGGGCAATGCGCCACCGCTTAATCCAGTGCCACCACCACGCGGGGTAACTGGAATAACATATTCATTACAAAGCTTAACTAAAGAAGCAATTTCCTGACTAGTTCTAGGCTTTACAACTACCTCAGGATTATAATGTAAACGTTCAGTTTCATCCTTGCCATATTTTTCAAAACTTTCGGCATCCGTAAATAAATATTCAGCGCCTACAATGGTTTTAAATTTCTCGAGCAGCTCAGGTGTAATCTTATTCATTCCAGTAAATTAAAAAATATAAAATCAGTTCAGTTTGTTAAAATAGCCCATATAAAGTTCCGTCTACCTTGCTGATAATTTCGCCAAAGTCAACTTCGTTTTCTCCGAATTTATTTTTATCACAGTCAATTACCAACAAAGGTCCTTCTTTATACCCTTCAATCCATTTGTTGTAATAATCATTCAATTTTTTCAAATAATCCAATCGAATATTCTCCTCATATTCTCTTCCTCTTTTTTGAATTTGAGAAACCAAGGTTGGCACTGAAGCTTTCAAGTAGATTAATAAGTCTGGAGGTTGTACCATGCTTTTAATGGTACTAAAAAATCCAAAATAGTTGTCAAAATCTCGCTTGCTCATCAATCCCATCTCATGTAAATTGGGCGCAAATATATTAGCGTCTTCATAAATAGTTCTATCTTGAATAATCGTCTCTGTTCCTCTTTGAATTTCTAAAATCTGGTTTAAACGACCATGTAAGAAATAAATTTGCAAATTAAAACTCCAACGAGGCATGTCGTCGTAAAAGTCCGTTAAGTAGGGATTATGATCCACATCCTCAAACTGCGGAATCCAACGATAGTGCTTACTTAACATTTCTGTTAGCGTTGTTTTACCAGCGCCAATATTTCCAGCGATTGCTACGTGTTTCGGTTTTTTAGTCGCTTTTGCCATAGTCTTATAGGATGTAATTGATTGAGTATTTGTATTAGTAATTCATGCCCACAGCTGATCTTACTTTTGTTAAAGTAGTTGAAGCACTTGCTCTAGCTTTATCAGCACCTTGGTGAATTATTTTTAAAAGTAGTTCTTTGTTATTTTGTAAATCTGCAGCCTTTGAACGAATTGGATTAATAAAGTTCACCATATCTTCCGCCAATTGTTTTTTCATATCGCCATAACGAATAATACAATGGCCCTCGCTACTGTTATTAAAGTCGTCTTCAAATTTTTTCACCGTATCAGCAGTGCTTACTAAACTCATTAATGTAAATAAGTTTTGAATATAGTCTGGTTTTGCAGAATTGGGCGTTAATGGTCCTTGATCAGTTTTAGCTTTCATTACTTTTTTGCGAATCATCTCGTCCTCGTCTGCTAAAAATAAAGTGGTCATTTGATTCTCACTTTTACTCATCTTCCCATTTCCATCCAATCCCATAATTTTCACCAATTCGCTATTGTAGTTGAAGGCATATGGTAATGGGAAGGTTTCGCCATAACGATGGTTAAAGCGTTCCGCAAAATTGCGCGCCATTTCCAAGTTCTGTTCTTGGTCTTTTCCTACAGGTACTTTTACAGCACGATGTATTAAAATATCGGCAGCTTGTAAAACTGGGTAGGTTAACAAACCCGCATTTACATTTTCGGGTTGCATGCGTACTTTGTCTTTAAAAGTGGTTGTTTTTTCCAATTCACCTTTGTACGCCAACATATTTAAATACAAATACAATTCAGCAATTTCAGGAACATCACTTTGCACATACAAGGATACTTTTTCAGGATCCAAGCCGCAAGCAATATTCTCAGCTACTACACGCAATACACTTTCTTGTAAAGTTTTGGTATCGGGGTGGGTAGTAAGGCTATGCCAATTGGCAACAAAAAAATAACAATTATACTCGTCTTGCATACGCACATAATTGCGCATTGCACCAAAATAATTTCCTAAATGTAAGAAGCCGGTAGGGCGGATTCCACTCAATACAATTTCCTTTTCCATAGCTGTGCGAAGATAATGAAACAAGACCCCATTTTTTGCTATCTTTTTGGGATATTTGTACCCAATCCAAAAAAAATAGTTTGAGCCAAGC
>CANGIZ010000052.1 GCA_947454025.1 Bacteroidota bacterium
AATGGAGATACGGAGTCGTTGTGTTGTATAAACATGGTTATTTTTTTGACTTGGTGACCTCATCGATTTTACCACCGCGGAGTTATCCTCTCTCGGTTGGTACCCACTTAAGGGTTCTTGATGATAGAACAAAGGTAAGTATTTCATTGATTTAAACAAAAAAGGCTAGTGAATTACTAGCCTTTTTTGAAAATTATAAATTGACAATCAATTGATTATGCATAGTCATTAAAGTCATCCTCCTCAAAATTCATGGACCCAAGGTTCATCATACTTCCCATCAAATCTTTGAACTCAATTTTTCCATCAATCATCTTTTTGCTAATTAAAGAGTAGGCAGAAAGTCCGTGTAAAACAAATTCCATTAACAAAGCAGCTTGTTTTTCACCCGCTTGTGGAAAGTGTTTTTTAACGATTCCAAATAAGCCATCTACTTTATACAGGGCAATCACTTTTTCTTCGTCTTTCATGTCTAATAATAAATCCAAATGATTCCCTGCATCAAACCATTTTGTAATTAAAGCATAAGGATTTTCGGGTTGCTTTTGTTCTCCCGTTTGCGCATTAGCTTTTTTTACTGGCTTTTTCTTTTTAATATCATCGGGATTAGGAAAGTAGGAAACGAATAAAGTGCGAATGGATTTATTCAACAAATTTAAAGCCACTTCATATGGGCCTTCTTGTTCGCCTTCGTAAACTAATTCAATTTTTCCAGTGATCGCAGGAATAATACCCGACAAATCACTGATCCAAATTTGTGTATGTTTTTCATTATGAATAATCGCACGTCTTTCGGCACTACTCACCGCAGCCTCATACGCAGCAATGGTTAAACGCGCACTCACTCCACTTTTCTTATCTACAAATTCATTTGTTCTTGCTTCGAAAGAAACTTGTTCAATTAATCTTTTCACCAAATCACTTACCTCAACTGTATCTTTTTGTGCGGGTAAAATATTGGCTTCTTGTTCGGTAATGGCTAAAGAAGTTTCAATACTTTTTGGATAGTGTGTTAAAATTTGACTTTCAATTCTATCTTTTAATGGTGTCACAATACTTCCTCTATTCGTATAGTCTTCGGGATTTGCTGTAAACACAAATAAAATATCCAATGGCATGCGCAACTTAAATCCTCTAATTTGAATATCACCTTCTTGTAAAATATTAAACAAGGAAACCTGAATTCTCGCTTGTAAATCGGGTAACTCATTTATTACAAAAATGCCGCGATTGCTTCTTGGAATAATCCCATAGTGAATGACTTTTTCATCGGCAAAACTCAGCTTTAAATTGGCAGCTTTAATAGGGTCAATATCACCAATTAAATCCGACACACTTACATCGGGCGTGGCTAATTTTTCACCATACCGCGCACTCTTGTGTACCCAGTGAATGGGGGTATTGTCGCCATGTTCTGCAATTAAATCCACCGCAAACCTGCTTAAGGGCTGTAAGGGGTCATCATTTACCTCCGAACCCGCTACCGTTGGGATATACTCGTCCAAAAGGTCCACCATTTGGCGTGCCATCCTAGTTTTGGCTTGGCCCCTTAATCCTAAAAACAAAATATTGTGACGGCTTAATAAGGCACGCTCCACATCGGGTATCACCGTGTCCTCATAACCCAAAATGCCCTCAAATGCGTTTTCCTTTTTTTGAATACTTGCAATCAAATTATCTCTTACCTCATCCTTAATAGATTTTGGTTGGTATCCTGATTTTTTTAAATCACCTAAGGTTAGGATTTTTTGTATGTCTATTTTCTTACTCATAATTAATACACTGTTTTTCGTTTTCCACTTTCAAAATCATTAAATATAAAACTACCCAAGTTGTCCAAGGAAGCAAAATAGGCTTTGCCATTATTCATCTCTGTAAATTCTTCTACAAATTTTTGTAAATAAGGATCAGAGGCAATCATAAATGTAGTGATGGGAATTTTTAATTTCTTACACTGTGCCGCCAAATTAATACATCTGTTCACCACTTTGCGATCCAAGCCAAAACTGTTTTTATAATACTTACCACCTATTTTTAAACAAGTAGGTTTTCCATCAGTAATCATAAATATTTGTTTGTTGGCTGTTTTACGTTTGCGTAATATATCCATCGCTAACTCAAGCCCAGCAACAGTATTCGTATGATAAGGTCCCACTTGTAAATAGGGAAGGTCTTTAATTTCCACCTGCCATGCATCGTTACCAAATACCACAATATCAATGGTGTCCTTCGGATATTTTTTTGTGATGAGTTCACACAAAGCCATAGCCACTTTTTTTGCAGGTGTAATTCTATCCTCACCATACAAAATCATAGAATGCGAAATATCAATCATTAACACGGTGGATGTTTGTGTTTTAAAATCAGCTTCTCTAATAACTAAGTCGTCCTCGTGCATAGAGAATGCATCCACGCCTCGGTTAATTTGTGCATTCTTAATACTCTCCGTAAAATCAATTTGTTCCATTAAATCGCCAAACTGAAAACTTCGCGTGTCGGAATTCATATCACCTGATGGACCCGCTTTAGTAGTGCTATGGTTGCCTTGTTTTGCTTTTTTAAGCTTACCGAAAATTTCCTCCAAGCTTTTTTGACGAATGGTTTGTTCCGTTTTTGCAGTGATAGCAAATCGGCCATCTTGTGGATTCTCTTTTAAATATCCATTTTGTTTAAGATCCTCTATAAAATCGCCCACTCCATAATTGTCATCGGTGAATTTTTGGGTGCGATCCAATTGGTTCATCCAGTCCAAGGACTCACTTGCGTCGCCGCTTGTGTAATTGAGCAATTGCGTGAAAATATCAAGCATTTGCTCAAACTTGGACTTGGAGTTTTCCCCAGGAATAAAATTTACAAAACGATGACCTATCATAGTTATGCAATTTAACAAATCCTAGGCAAGAAGGTTTAAAATAAAAAGGGGCTATCCGGTTTGGACGCCCCTTTTTATTTGGTCATTTTAATCACTTCTTGCTAATTTTCCGAAGACTATCTATTTTTTGATGTAAAATATCCAATTCTTTGTCTCCTTTATTAATTTCACGGTAAACATATACTGGCAATAGTAAGTAATACAAGGCGATAATGATAGATATTACCGAAACGATCCAAAATGGTTTGCTTTTATTTTTAAAAATGAATACTGCAAAAAACAATGAAATTCCGGACAAAAGCCACAAACCCAACCATATTGAAAAAAAGTGCACCTTATATTCAATACTTCCATGAGGATAATGACTTAATGATGTTTGGTTAAAAACTCTAATTACATTCAAAGCAATAAAAGCTAAATATACATACCAATACTTTTTAAAGCTTGTTTTAAATTTTTCTAACATGATTTTTATTTTAGTTTGATTTTTTTGCTTTGACTATACAAGCCTTATATAACAAATCGCAAGCGTGCAGATCTAATGAGTATATTGATATTGCGGTTGAAGCTCCAAGTACTGAACCAAAATATACCCCGAATAAAGAACCCCCAATAGATCCTGCAGTTGAAAATACCGCTCCCACTGCTCCACCAATGACTCCACCACTCGCTGAAGTATTAAATGAGGTATTTGAAATTCCGTCTATATATTTTGACCTTGCTGTTGTGTTACAAGCCTGCCATTGATAGCAACACTCATCTTTACAGTCCCCACCTGCATTTGCATCCTCTTCGTCCATCTCACCAAAAAAAGTGAAAGCAGGTGGCTGGGGAAAAAGTACATAGTCATCATACATACTACTTGTTTTAATTCGATTGGTGTTATTACTCACAGAGTCCATTTTGTTTTTTGCGTAAAGGGATCTTGCTTTAAAATACATATTCACGTCTTGATCGCTAAAGCTTTTATTCTTGGAAAAGTATTTGTTTTTTATAGCGGATGCATTAATAACAATTTGATCAGAATAATATTTTAATTCAGCAATTGAATTCAATTTATAACAATCAGCTAATTGCTTTTGCAATGTCAAACTTTCGGGATTTGCTTGTAGTTGTAGCAATAATGCCTTACTACTATCACTAATCTCCTGGGTGGATCGTTGATCCTTATACACCAATTGTAAATAATGTGGGTCAAAATGATTGAGTGCATCGTTAAGCCCAACAAATGCTGGATCACCGGCAATTTCACCTGGTGTGTATGTAGAAGCTGGTGTATTCATGTTTGTTCCTACTGTTTTAGTACAACTTGATAAAAGCAATCCGCTTATGATTAAAACCAGGTAATTAGCAATGAATATTTTTTTCATTTTGTTTTGATTTAACTCAAACTGAATTGTCTGAGTACTGGTTCCAAAATAATATTCAGATGCAATGAAAAACAGCGTATTAATACTTTCGAAATTTTTCAATTTTTTCTTCCTCATAATTTTAATTGAAGCTAAAGGAAGAATTTATATTATCTCACCATTCCATATTTGAAAGTTTTCTAAATTTTCTTCGACCACAGTGTATTAATTTTAGTAATTTCAAGAATACAAATTATTGCCTTGAAAAACATATCTCTATTTTTAGCTTTTATTCTAATATTTTCTTCAGCAAATGCTCAAGACAGCACCGAAGATGCATTTACCATTCAAACAATTGTAAATGAATGGAATCAACATCATTTAAATTTTGATGGGGTAGAACAAATGGTGGTCGTATATCGAGAAAATTTTCAAGATATGAAGCTGGCTGGAGTGGAACGCAACAATAATAAATGGCAGGTACAATTAAATGCAGTGCGCGCTAGTATTGGAAGAAACGGATTGATTGACGCAGCCCACAAAGCGGAAGGCGATGGTTGTACGCCAACTGGCATTTATGCTTTGGGTCAATTGTTTAGTTACGAAGCCAATATTGCAACCCGCATTCCATTTATTCAAACCAACTCCGAGGATAAATGGGTAGATGATGTTAACTCGCCACAATACAATCAATATGTGCATGGCGCCACTACTGCAAAATCTTTTGAAAATTTATTATTAAAATCGGTACACTATAAATACTGCATGGTCATTGAATACAACACACATCCTATTGTTAAAGGAAAAGGGAGTGCTATCTTTTTTCATGTTGCAGATGAAAAATATTCAGCCACTGCGGGTTGTGTAGCCATCGCAGAAAAAGATATGTTACAATATTTAAAATGGCTAGACCCTAAAAAGAAAACGGCCATTTTTGTTTTCGCAGACGACGAGGAAGATGATTAATTATATTTCAATTATTAAAAAATAAATATCAATATATGAAGCGTTCTATTTTTTTATGCTTGGTGCTTTTACAGTTTATAAATTCAAACAATTCTTTTGCACAAACACAACCAATAAATGCAAAACAAATTGACTCACTCACCGAGTTGGTTTTAAAAACATTTAATGTTCCTGGTATTGCTGTTGGCGTGGTAAAAGATGGCAAATTAGTTTATGCTAAAGGTCATGGTGTTGCCAATATTAATACTGGGAAAAAAGTAGACGAAAATACTTTGTTCGGAGTGGCCTCTAATAGCAAAGCCATGACAGCAGCAGCTTTGGGCATATTAGTGGACGAAGGTAAAATTAAATGGGACGATAAGGTAACCGACTATATTCCTGAATTCAAAATGTATGACCCCTATGTAACGGATGCTTTTACGATTCGTGATTTATTAACACATCGTAGTGGTTTGGGATTGGGTGCGGGTGACTTAATGATGTTCCCCGATGGTAGCGATTTTACAAAAAAAGATATCATTCATAATTTAAGATTTTTAAAACCAGTTTCGGCATTTAGAACTAAATATGATTATGACAATAACTTATATATTGTAGCTGGTGAAGTAGTTGCAAAAGCAAGTGGAAAAAGTTGGGAAGATTTTGTTGAACAAAGAATCATGCAACCACTGGGTATGAAAGCAACTGCAGCATCTATATATCGACTTAAAGACAAGAGCAATGCAATTCGTCCACATGCACCAGTAGAAGGTAAATTGCAGGTTTTAGATATTGATTGGAGTGAAAGCGCCAATGCAGCTGGTGGTATTTGGAGCAATATTACCGATTGGAGCAAATGGGTAATCTTACAAATGAACCACGGTAAATATGGAGATAGTTTAAAAAACAAAATATTTAGTGATGAAGTGCATGAAGAAACTTGGAGTGCACAAACCATTATTAATGCAAAGGCCCTAGCACCTTATAATACACACTTTGCGGCTTATGGATTAGGCTGGTTCTTAAGTGATGTGAAGGGTTATAAGCAAGTAACACATACAGGAGGCCTTGCAGGTATAGTAACGCAGGTGGTGATGTTCCCTGAATTGAACTTAGGCATTTTAGTTTTTACCAACCAACAAGTTGGTGCTGCATTTAATTCAATTAGTAATACAATTAAGGATAGCTATTTAGGTGTAAGCGGTTTTGATTGGGTTAAAATCATGCACGATCGTGTTGAAAAAGGCGAAGCAGAAGCCAGCAAAATCAATGACGAAGTTGAACAAAGCATAAAAAAAGAACAAGCAAAAGCGGGTGGACAATTTAGTATTGAGCCTTATCTTGGTACTTACCATGATACCTGGTTTGGAGACGTAACTATTACTACTAATAACGGCAAAGCCTGGTTTACAAGCATAAGATCTCCCAAACTTAAAGGCGAATTGTTTCCTTATAAAGGCAATACTTTAATTGTACGTTGGAACGACCGCACCATGGATGCAGATGCTTTTGTAATGTTTAGTACTGATATGGATGGAAAGCCAGCAAGTATGACCATGAAAGCGATTTCTCCATTAACCGATTTTAGCTTTGACTTTCAAGACCTCGATTTAAAGAAGGTTAAATAATTGTATCTTGTATTGCTAAAACAAACAAATTATATGAAAACACAAAATTATAAAAACCACGCTAGAATGGTTCCCGGATTTCACTACTTAGCAATGATTTCAATCCTTGCTTTAATTGGAGGGTCTATAAACTACTTATTTCACGCAACCCCAGAAAACAAATACCTAGCGTCATTGTTGGTATTAACAACAATTGTACTCGCAATTCTTTGGATTTATATTAGAGTGTTTCCTTTAAAAGCGCAGGACCGTGCTATTAAAGCCGAAGAGGCATTAAGATATTTTATCATGACAGGTAAGGCCTTACCAAATGAATTAACCATGAATCAAATTGTTGCATTACGTTTTGCAAGCGATGCAGAGTTTTTAGCATTATTAGAACGCGCAATAAAAGAAAATCTTTCTAATAAAGAAATCAAATTGGCAATACAGCATTGGAAAGCTGATTTTCATAGAGTGTAAATTGATTTACTGCTTATAAAAAAAGCCTCGAAATTCATTCGAGGCTTTTTTATGTATAATGTTTTTTTTATTTCCCTCCACTAATGGCATACACCGCAAAGCTTGCCAGCCAATGTTCACCACCATATTCACCCGATGCAACAGTAGAAAGACTTTGATTTAAATGTTTAACCGAGGAAGTTAATAACAATTTTCTACGTGGATCGGATTTGGGTAATTCTTGTGCAATTCCCGACATACACCAACTGCGACTAAAACACAATCCATCTAAATGAACAATTTGCAAGTCGGTTCTATCCGAAACATGTGGGAGTTGCATTAAATGTTGCAGGGCAGTATTGGAAAGCCAGTTATTGAACCAAACCTTAAACTGTTTTTTATCTACTATTTTACGCATCAAATCAGCCTCCATCAAGGAGGGGGAGAAAAAATCTGCACCATCTGGCTCCCATATTGTTGGGGCTTTTTTGTCTTTTAAAAACAATTGTTTTGCTGAAGCTATGATGGCATTTTCAAATTGAACATTGTGGGTTGCTCTTGCATAATCCAAAGCAAAGTTCAATCCAAATGCAGTGTTTCCATGCATGCCTGAACGATTTGCATAAGTTTGTTTGGGTAAATACACTTTCCATAATTTAATAATGGTATCGCATAATGGTTGCAGGGCATTGCGCCACTGTTTTGCATCCGGGTCGTTATAATCTAATAATTCTTGTTGCAATTTTAATACCCAAGCCCAACCATAAGTGCGTTCAAAACTTCTGGTTAGTGGTGCTTTAAAATAATCGGTTTCTATTTGAATATTTTTTTGAGTAAGTGTTGTGTTTAATACTTTTCTGATGGCTGCCTGTTCTTTTAAATTGGGAAACTGTTTTAATAAACGTACCAACATCCAATGACCATGTACACTACTATGCCAATCGAAACACCCATAAAAACTTGGGTGTTGTTGAATAGGTGTTAGCACCTGGTCACTATCTGAAATTGCCGTATGATTAATTTTATTAGGATACTCCTGAAGTATACACTTCATTGGCAGTGAAGCCAAGTGTGAAGCACCTTCGCTTGTTAAACTAAATTCAGTACTGTCTGCATTTGCGGTGTAAAATTTCACCTGGGCTTGTGTAATGGAAGCCAAAAATAAAGTCAATAACAGTAGATATTTTTTCATTGCAATGATTTGTATTGAAGTTAAGAAAATAATAAACTCAAGCGAAGTTCTGCACACTAAAAAATAACCGAACGCATAAGTTTATGTATGTTTTATTTTTTACAAAGTTAAATTGTGCTCTAAAATTTAATCCAATGGAAATAATACAAAGCTTACAAAACAGGATTTACGAAATCAGGAGTGTACGCGTAATTTTAGATAAAGATCTTGCATTCCTTTATGACACTGACACAAAGGTGTTAAACCAATCGGTAAAAAGACATATTGATCGTTTCCCTCCTGACTTTATGTTTCAACTTACAAATGAAGAACTTGATAGCATTAACTTTCAAGTATTTGATCAAAATAATTTTAATTCCCCTTCAAGGTCACAAATTGTGACCTTGAACAATACCAGGGGTAGTAATATAAAATATCTACCTTACGCCTTTACAGAACAGGGCGTGGCTATGCTAAGTGGTATTATTAATTCAGATACTGCTATCAAAATGAACATTGCTATTATGCGTGCGTTTGTAGAACTAAGACGGGTTTTATTGAAAAAATCTGATTTTAAGCAGCAATTAGACGAAATTAAAGACAGACTTGGGGGCCACGATGCACAGTTAAATCAAATTTATGAGGTCATTGAAAATATAATGGACGAGCATACTTCAAAAAACAAATGGGAGCAAAGAGACCGAATAGGGTTTAACAAATAAAAACGCTAACTTTAAAAAACAAAAAACAGCAGACTATGTTACAGAACATCATTATCATTGTTTGGATTTTATGCGCTATTTATTGTTTGTATAAACTATACAAGCGTTCAAAAATGTCATCTTACGATGGTGTCATTGGATATTCACCAGGCTTGGAAGTAATCATGGTAGTACTTCTTGGACCATTATTAGCTATTATTGACATATCGCTTACTTGGATTAGAGTATATAAGGAAGCGGAAGAAGCAAGAAGAAGAGTAGAAAATAAAAATTAATATGTAAACGCCTTGAAATATCAAGGCGTTTTTGATTAAACAATGTGTAATTTTATTCACTATGAAATCTTACCTTTTTAAATTATCTTTTTTTCTACTTGTGTTTTTTATTGCGGTAAATGGAAAAAGCCAGGTATATGATTCTACTTTAAATTTATATGAGGAACAATTTCCTCATGAAAAAATTCATATACAGTTTGATAGAACCGTTTACAATGTTGGGGATGTTTTGTATTATAAATTATACTTGTTAAATGGTGTGGAATGGAGCAGCTTGAGTAAAAACGTGTATGTTATTTGGTATGATAACAATGGGGCTTTTTTAAAAGAAACAGTTGCGCCCTTATTTCAATCTTCTGCAAAAGGAAGTTTTGATGTTCCCAAAGATTATAAAGGTGATTTTTTACACGTAAAAGCTTATACACGCTGGATGTTAAACGATGATAGTGTTTTTCTTTACGAAAGAAATGTGCCCATCAACAATATCAACCCTAACAAACAAAATGCAAGCACAATATCAAATACCAAGGTGGAAGTGTTTCCTGAAGGAGGATCTTTAGTAATTGATTTAAAAAGTAAAGTAGCTTTTAAAGCAACCAATTCGGCTGGTACACCTGTATTTATAAAAGGATGGGTTGTAAATAATAAAAATAAGGTTATTGATACTTTAAAAGTAGCACACGATGGAATGGGGCTTTTCAAATTAAAGCCCATTGCAGGAGAAAACTATCAACTCAATTGGATCGACGAGCGAGGTCAAAAAGGAATCACCCCAATTATGCCTGCCTCGGCGTCAGGTGTTGTAATGCATGTTAGTATGGACAATGAAAAGGCCCAAGTGATTGTGGAAAGATCATTTGATGTGCCAGATAATTTCAAAAAATTGAGATTACTTGTTCATCAAAATCAACATCTTATTTATACAGTAGATTTTAAAGGAGAAGAGCGCATTGCACAAAAAGCAAGTTTACCAATTGATGAATTACCTACCGGGGTAGTTCAGGTTTCCCTATTTACCTATGATTGGTTGCCAATTGCAGAAAGAATTATTTTAGTAAACAATCGTCTACATGAATACAACGCACAGGTTTCAGTTAACATTGGCAATGTAAATAAAAGAGGTAAAAACATACTAGAATTGTTTGTAAAAGACACCACGGCCGCCAACATGTCTATCTCAATTACCGACGCTTCGGTGGTTATTCCTGAACAACAAACGATCTACTCAGATTTTTTATTGAGCAATGATATTAAGGGCAGGGTGTATAATCCAGCTTATTATTTTTCAAGTGACGCGGACAGCGTTGCAGCACATTTAGATTTAGTAATGCTCACCAATGGTTGGAGAAAATTTGATTGGAATAAAATTAAAAACGGCATTTTACCTAAACAGCGCTATCCTGTTGAAACCGATTTAATGAAAATTACCGGAAAAGTGTATGGAAATAATGCAAATAAAATTATTGAAAACCAATTATTAAATTTAATAATCCGCGCAAAGGACAGTAGTCAAAAAATGTTGTTTTTATCCGTCCAAAGAGACGGAAGTTTTGTAGACAAATCGGCCTTCTTTTATGACACTTCAAAAATCTATTACGCCTTAAACGGAAAATCAAACACAAGCGCCCCGGTTGTTCACTTTGACAATGGATTACTTCATCAAGATTTTAAAAAAATAAATTTAGCTACTGATAATTTCATGAACACTTGGACTGATAGCCTTGCCAGGATTAAATTAAATGCAATACTTTTAGAACAAGCAAGACAAAGAAAATTACAAGAATCACTTACCTTAAGCGAAGTGGTAGTGAAAGCAAAAGTAAAATCACCCACACAAATCTTAGAAGAAAAATATGCAAAGGGCATGTTTGCGGGGGCCGATGGAATGTCATTTGATTTATCCTCGGATGCAAGTATCATTGCTGCAATTGATATCTTAACCTATTTACAAGCAAAAGTACCCGGATTAACCATAAGTACTGCTGGACAACAACCTAGTGCTACCTGGAGGGGATCCAACACCGATTTCTTTTTAAACGAAATCAATACCACTATTGATCAAGTACAATCATTGAACATTTCAGATATCGCATACATTAAAGCGTTAAGACCTCCCTTTTTTGGATCAGTTGGCGGCGGCAGCGGAGGTGCCATTGCGATATATACAAAACAAGGTGGATATAATAAGGGCCGAAATGATAATAGCAAAGGAATGGAGTATACAGTACTCGGAGGCTATTCTGTTTTCAAAGAGTTTTATAATCCTAGTTATGATCGACCAGCAGAAAATTTTGAAGTAGATACAAGACCAACCATTTACTGGAATCCCTATTTGTTAACGAATAAAAAAAGTTCAAGAGTTAGAATCGAATTTTACAACAATGATATTAGCAAAAAATTACAAATTGTTTTAGAAGGCATCAACTCAAATGGAAGGCTCGCAAGGGTGGTGAAATATATTGAATAAGGTAGATGGTACTTTAAACAAAAAAGCCCCCAACTTTCGTTGAGGGCTTTTTTGTTATTCTGTGGCACCACCCGGGCTCGAACCGGGGACACAAGGATTTTCAGTCCTTTGCTCTACCAACTGAGCTACAGCGCCATCGGATTTTATTCCATCCTTACAAATTGCTTTGTTCGGGCAGCAAATATAGGTTAGCCCGCCTTAAATAGCAAAAATTTAGCCTTGTTTATTGAAAATGAGTTAAAATGAAGGGCAATTACTAAAAAATTAAGCCGCAGCCGCAACTACAAAAAAGCTGGCAATTATCAATACCAATCCAACCCACTGCTTTATACTTAATCTTTCTTTAAAAAACATAAATCCTAATAATACCGATAACAACTGGCTACTAATTATAAGAATATTAATCACCATAATTGGAAGGTACTGATATGAAATATTAATCGCCAATCCGCCCGCAACCAATAATATTCCCTGTACTATGTATGTTTGAATATGAATTGACTTTACATAATTCAATAATTGATTAAATAATCCATCTTTAATGACCAAAGCCAGGCCAAATAACATGGCAGTCGTTTCAATTACAAAACTAAAGCCCAATGGTCCCCACCATTGTATTGGATAGGTATATAAAGCATAAGAACTTCCCCAAAAAAAGCTGGAAGCCAAACCATACAGAACACCTAACTTTTGTTCTTTTACACTTGCATGTGCAGAACCGTCAATATATAATAATAATAAACCTCCAGTAGATAATCCAAAAGCATACAGGTAAGGCATTTTCCAAACTTCTCCCACCACAAAAACTGCAGTTAAAATTGTAAACACTTTTAGCGCAGACACCGGTACCACAAGGCTTACAGGTGCTTTTTGTATACCGCGTAAAAAAAACATTAAACCGAAAATATTAAAAACACAAATTGAAATGGTTAATAATAATTGTTTGTCAATTGCCAATTCACGCACCGTCCATCCTGTAAAAAAAGGATGTGATTTAAAACCAAAATATAAAATTGCAAATACAACCGAAGCAAATATGCCACGATAAAACATGCCTATTTGATACGGAATGGTTTGCGTTATTTTTTTCCAATACGCATTGCTAATGGCAAAACAAAATGCACCTATTAAAACAAAAAGTATACCCATAATTAATATTCACAATTGTTTGGCGTTCTTGCAAAGGCAATAACGTCTCTAATATTCGTCATACCCGTTACAAATTGCACCATACGCTCAAAGCCCAAACCAAATCCCGCATGTGGGACACTCCCAAAACGTCTAGTATCCAAATAATAGCTCATTTCTTCCAAAGGTATATGCATGGCGTTCATTCGAGCTTCTAATAAATCCAAGCGCTCTTCTCTTTGTGATCCTCCTACAATCTCACCAATACCTGGAGCTAAAATATCCATTGCTGCCACGGTTTCTTTACCTGGTTCACAACCATCATTCATACGCATGTAAAATGCTTTAATCGCAGCAGGGTAGTTGGTTACAATGACCGGCTTTTTAAAATGTTGTTCTACTAAATATCTTTCGTGCTCACTTTGTAAATCAATTCCCCATTTTACATCGTATTGGAATTTCTTTTTCTTATAGTGATTGCTATTTAATAAAATATCAATTGCTTCGGTATACGTGATTCTTTCAAATCCGTTTTCTAAAACAAATTTTAATTTTTCAATTAATCCCAATCCACTTCTTTTTTCAGTTGGTAATTGTTTTTCTTCTTCTGCTAAACGGCCATCTAAAAATTGTAAATCATCTGCATTGTGTTTCATTACATATTCAATCAAATGCTTAATGAAATCTTCTGCTAAATTCATATTGTCTTCTAAATCATTAAACGCTACTTCGGGTTCTATCATCCAAAACTCCGCTAAGTGTCTTGTTGTATTTGAGTTCTCGGCACGGAATGTAGGACCAAATGTGTAGATGTCTGAAAACGCCATGGCGCCTAGCTCTCCTTCCAATTGACCGCTCACCGTTAGGTTCGTACTCTTACCAAAAAAGTCTTGGGTAAAATCAATTTCACCTGCATCATTTTTTGGTGCACCTTCCAATGGTAATGTTGTTACTCTAAACATTTCACCCGCTCCTTCGGCATCACTGCTTGTAATAATGGGTGTGTGTAAATATAAAAATCCGCGCTCATTAAAAAATTGATGCACTGCAAATGCCAACGAATGACGTATGCGAAACACCGATCCAAAAGTGTTGGTTCTAAAACGTAAATGTGCTTTTTCTCTTAAAAATTCTAAAGAATGTTTTTTAGGTTGCAATGGATATTTTTCAGCATCACTGTCTCCTAAAATTTCAATGCTTGTTGCTTTTACTTCAACTGATTGACCCTTGCCCTGACTTTCTACAACCACTCCTTTTACTTTTAAAGAGGCACCAGTTGTAACACGCTTTAATAAAGCTTCATCAAATTCTCCCAAACTTGCTACCACTTGAACATTATTATTTGTACTACCATCGTTCAAGGCTATAAACTGATTGTTGCGGAAGGTACGCACCCATCCCATTACCACTACTTCCGAGCCAACTGCACTATCCGTATCGGTTCCGCTCAATAATTGCTTAATTTTTACTCTTTGGTTGAACATAATCTTAAATTGTACTATTTGGACAGCAAAGATAACCCATAAAAAATTGTTTTTTTATTGAAAAAGGGGTTAACATTGCATTGGAAAGCGACGATTATTGA
>CANGIZ010000053.1 GCA_947454025.1 Bacteroidota bacterium
CCAGGCTCCGTTTTCTTTCGCAACCAACATGTCCTCCTTAGGAAAATGTTGTAATTGGTGTTCGATACAATCGAATAGTCTTTTACACTCCATGGTCAAGCAAAATTGTGTAACAAAGTACAAATAAAGACGCAGAAAAAAAAGAATAAAGGTCACAAAAAACCCAGCAGGTAGCTGGGTTTATAAAAATCATTCTCGAATATTTTAATTAGCTATTAGTAAATTAAATGTGTCAACAATCCGTCTCTTAATTTAGGTTCAAACCAAGTGCTTTTTGGAGGCATTACTTCACCTGCATCCGCAATATTAAACAATTGGTCGATGGTTACTGGGTACAAGCTAATGGCTAATTGCATTTCACCACTGTCTACTCTTTTTTCCAATTCACCTAATCCTCTAATACCACCTACAAAATCAATGCGCTTGTCGGTTCTTTGATCTACAATTCCCAATAATTTTGATAAGATATTGTTTGACAAAATAGTTACATCTAATACACCAATTGGGTCGTTGTCGTTATAGGTGCCTGGTTTTGCTTTTAAAGTATACCACTTACCTGCTAAGTAAATACCAAAACTGTGTAATTCAGTTGGCTTGTATGCTCCTTCATGCTCACTTACCTCAAACTCATTACCCAATGCAGCTATAAAGGCTTCGGCGCTATGTCCGTTTAAATCTTTTACTACACGGTTGTAATCCATGATATGTAATTGATTTGAAGGGAACAAAGTCGTTAAAAAATAATCAGCAGCTTCCGTTGCTTTTGCGCCCAAAGCCAATTTTACTTTTGCTGCAGATGCGGCACGGTGGTGACCATCGGCTATATAAGTGCAAGGCACTTCCGCTTCAAACAAAGCAGTAATTTGCTCAATCGTTGCGGTATCGCTTACTGCCCAAACGGTATGCTGTATGCCATCCTCGGCAGTAAAATCGTACACTGCATTCTTAGTGGTCTTCCATTTGTCAATTAAAGCGTCGATAGATGCTTGATTGCGGTAAGCTAAAAACACATTGCCGGTTTGTGCACCGGTTGTTTTAATATGGTTGATTCTGTCCTGCTCTTTTTCGGGGCGGGTGAATTCATGTTTTTTGATAATGTCATTATTATAGTCATCAATGCTACTTACACAAACCAAACCAGTTTGTGCACGACCATCCATGATTAATTGATAAATATAATAACAAGGTTTTGATTCCTTAAACAACACATCTCTTTGTACAAACGCATTTAAATTTTCTAATGCTAAATCATACACTTGTTGACTATGTATATCCGTTGTTTCTGGTAAATCAATTTCACTTTTTGTGATATGTAAAAAAGAATACGCATTGCCAACTGCTTCCGCTTTTGCTTCTGCACTATTTAAAACATCGTATGGTTTGCTTGCTACTTGCTTTGCTAATTGAGGCTGAGGACGAAGCGCTTCAAAGGGTCTAATTTTTGCCATGGGCGCAAATATCGGTCTTTTATTTGAGTAATAGAATTTTTGTTGAAGCTGTTTGTATAAAAAATATATTAGGAAAAATTTTCCATCAACTTACAAAAAGCTTGTACACTGCTCATTGGCAATGCATTATACATACTAACTCTTATTCCTCCTACTGTTCGGTATCCTTTTACACCAATCATGCCTTCTTTTTTACACAATTCTAAAAAAGATGCTTCCTTATTTGGATCGGTTAAAAAGAAAACTGCATTCATAATACTGCGATCCTCTTTTGCAATAGGACAATAAAATGCAGGTAATGCATCAATAGTGTTATATAATAATTCCGCTTTTGCTTTATTGCGTTTTTCCATCTCTATCAACCCACCTTCTTTTTCAATCCATCTTAAAGTTAATAAGCTCACATAAATTGAAAACACCGGTGGTGTATTTAATAAAGATCCTGCTTCGATATGTTTTTGATAATCGAGTATGGCTGGAATTTTTCTATTTACTTTTCCTAATAATGATTTTTTTAAAACCACTAATGTTACGCCTGCTGCACCCATATTTTTTTGAGCACCTGCATATATTAAATCGAATTTTTTGAACTCAGTGGGACGGCAAAAAATATCCGAACTCATGTCGCCAATTAAAGGCACATTCACCTGCGGGTATTGATTCCATTGAGTTCCCTCCACTGTGTTGTTAGTGGTAATGTGCAAATAACTTGTGTTGGAAGGAAGATTTAATTCCTTATTTAAATAAGTATGGTTTTTGTCGTTCGTATCTGATACAACAGTTACGGGGCCAAATATTTTTGCTTCTTTCACTGCTTTATTTCCCCAAACACCATTATCACAAATGGCTGCCATTCCATTTTCATCCAACAAATTCATGGGCACTTGCATAAACTGCATGGTGGCACCTCCTTGTAAAAACAACACTTCATAATCGTCTCCAATATCCATTATTCTTTTCACTGTTGCTTTGGCTTCTTCAATTGCTTCTACAAACCAACTGGTTCTATGTCCAATTTCTAAAATAGATAATCCAGTATTATTAAAATTATGTATTGCTGTTGCTGCTTGATCCAAAACTTCCTTTGGTAAAATTGCTGGGCCTGAATTAAAATTGTGCAATTGCATTTGTTCCATTATTTTTTGAAAAACTAAAAATTTACTTTACTTCTCTTCAACATCAAATGATGCCTTAGCATCTTTTTCTTCTTTCTCATCCACAGTAGTAACACCACCCGATACCACATACTTCATTGCTTCGGCTGCTGTAATTCCTTTTGGTAATTTTTTTACTCTTGATGCTGGTACAATATAAGTAATACCCGAAATGGCGTATGAGTGTGGAACATAAACTGTTAATGATTCCGGCATGCCAAAATGAGCAGTATTTTCCTGTGTTATAAATCCTATTCTCCACACATCTGCAGAATCCACATTCACCAAAACAGGCACATCAAATTTTTTCTTATTCCCTGCAAACGCTTCTAAAAAATCTTTCACCGAAGAATAAATAATTTTTACGCCTGGTGTTTTTTCAAGCACTTTATCAAAAATCGATACCAATCTTTCTACAAAAAACAAGGACGATAACCAACCTACTACCAATACTAATGTAATTGCCACTACAAAACCAAGGCCGGTAACTTTTGGAATTTGCCCGTTTACTGCTGCAAATTTTACTGGGAATAAGGTATTTAATAGGTTAGGCAGAAAATTGTCTACCCAATTAAATAGACTCACTATTACCCAAATAGTCACTCCAATGGGTGCCAATAACACCACTCCTTGAAAAAAAAGCTGGGCTAGGCCGCCAAAAATCTTTTTTCGGCGGAATTTTTCCCTAATTAACTGCATGAATAGTGGTTTAGAGGCCAAATTTCCACCTTTTTTACCATTCAACATAAATATTTAATTATTTAACCTCGGAAACTTTAAAAACCATGAT
The DNA here is from genome assembly GCA_947454025.1 of Bacteroidota bacterium. Classification (GTDB taxonomy): domain Bacteria; phylum Bacteroidota; class Bacteroidia; order Chitinophagales; family Chitinophagaceae; genus Sediminibacterium. Next base: position 3,393 of record CANGIZ010000053.1, read on the forward strand.
GGTTTCCGTAGTTTTGCGCCTCAAATTGAACTATGGAAAATAGAATATTATTTAAATCAAGGGATTTGATGCAGCGTTTGGGCATCAAACACGTTACCATGGATGAGATTGCCTCCCAATTAGGCATTAGCAAAAAGACCATTTACCAGTTTTATAAGGACAAAGACGCCTTGGTGATGGCCGTAATCAACTTTGAATTGGAGGAGCAAGCTATTAAATGTCAACACACTCAGGAAATTGCCGAAAACGCAGTGCATGAAATGTTCATGATTTTAGAAGACATCCAACAATTGTTCAAGAACATGAATCCAATGACTTTGAACGAATTGCAAAAATATCATCCTGATGCTTTTAATCGAATTCAAACTTATAAGAATGAATTTATGCTTCGTCTTATAAAAGCCAACTTAATAAAAGGCATTAAGGAAGGTGTATACCGAAAAGAAATTGATCCTGAAATTTTAGCCATTTATCGTTTAGAAACTGGATTAGTTCCTTTCAACTCTCAAGCATACCCTTTTAGCAAATTTGATATTGGTAAAGTGACTGTACAAATCATTGAAAATTTTGTATACGGTGTGATGTCATTAGAGGGAATTAAATTAATGGAACAATATAAACTTCAGGTGGCTAACGCCAATGAAATGGTGGATAACGATTTAGAAATATACACACACAAATAAATAAACAAGCAATACATAAAAATGAAAAAAGTAATTTTATTAACTATCGGATTTGCCATCGCAGGTTTAGCAAATGCACAGGATGCGAATGCGAACAAGCATGCATTTTCATTAGAGCAATGCGTTGACTTTGCGCAAAAAAATAATGTGCAAGTTAAAAATGCATTATTGGCAATTGAAGTGCAACGTCAAACCAATCGTGAAATAGCTGCTGCTGCTTTACCTACCATTTCGGCTAGTACTGGTGCAGTGGATTATACCAAAATTCCTACCTCGCTTTTGCCTGCGCAAATTTTTGGAGGTCCTGCTGGAACCTTTATTCCTGTTCAGTTTGGTACGAAGTTCAATGCCAACTATGGTGCCAACATTAACCAACTATTATTTGATGGTCAAGTATTTATTGCATTACAAGCGCGCGCTACTTCCATGGAAATGCAACGCAAAAGTGCTGCGTTAACACAGGAAGGTATTAAAGCAAATATTTACAAAATTTACTACCAACTTGCTGCTAGTAAAACACAGTTAAATATTTTAGACGCCAACATTGCACGTTTAAAAGCATTGGCACACGATGCTGAAATTATGTACAAAAATGGTTTTGCCGAAAAATTAGACGTTGACAAAGTAAGTGTTCAATTAAACAATTTAGAAACCGAAAAATTAAAAGCAAACAATAGTGTTGCCATTGGTTATATGGGTTTAAAAATGTTAATGGGCATGCCTGTTAAAGACAGTTTGATTTTAACGGATGTTGTTAATGAAAAGAATTTAACTACCGATGTGTTAGGTGATGCTGAGTTTCAATACAATATGCGTAAGGATTTTCAATACTTAGGTACAGTTAAAAAATTAAACGAATTCAATATTAAGCGTTACCAATTAAGCAACTTACCTACTATTGCGATGTCGGGTAGCTATTCTAAGAATGCACAACGTAGCAAGTTTGATTTTTTCCAAGACGGTAATTGGTTTACTACTTCCTTAATTAGCTTAAATATTAGCTTGCCTATATTTAATGGTTTTGCTACTGATGCGCGAATTAAACGCACTAAGATTGAATTGAAGCAAACCGAAAATCAAATTGAAGCACTTAAAAACAGTATCGATAACGAGATTAACCAAGCCAAATTAAATTATATGTCTTCGGTAGCTACGGTACAGTTCCAAAAAAAGAATATGGAATTAGCGGAGAATGTGTACAGTCAAACTAAAAAGAAATTTGAAGCTGGTACAGGATCCAACACCGAAATTTCAGCTGCACAAGCCGACTTAGTAAGTGCTCAAAACAATTACATGAATGCTTTATACAGTGCCTTAATTGCTAAAGTAGATTTATTAAAAGCCACTGGAAAATTATAATCCAAAAACAAAACACACACAAAATATATACAAATGAAACATAGTTTAAAATTATTTACCCTTAGCTTAATCCTTATTGCTGTTGCTTGTGGCGGTGGTAATAACAATAGCATTGAAGGCAAAAAAGCAAGTTTAGAAGCATTAAAAAAACAAGCCTTAGATATTAACGCTAAAATTGCAACGCTTGAGAAAGAAATTGGTGGTTCAAATAATGTTAAAGCTGTTCTAGTAACAGTAACTCCTTTAGTGAATCAAGAGTTTACACACTTTATTGAATTACAAGGTAAAGTAGAATCTGAAAGCGTTTCTTATATCACACCAAGAGCTGGTGGTGGTCAAGTAAAAGAATTGTTTATTAAAAGAGGTGACCTCGTTAAAAAAGGTCAGGTTATTTTACAATTAGACAATAGCTTAATTAAACAAAGTGCTGCCGCTGCTGCTCAAAACATTGAAACAGTTAGAGCTCAAGCCGCATTAGCTAAAGCAGTGTATGAGAAACAAAAGAATTTATGGGATCAAAATATTGGTAGCGAAATTCAATTGATGACGGCTAAAACCAATGCAGATGCAAGTGCTAGTCAATTAAAAGCAGCTTTAGAGCAATTGGGAATGGCCAAGGATCAATTGGCTTATACAACCATCAGAAGCGATGTGGATGGTGTTGCTGAGGAAGTGAATGTGAAAGTAGGTGAATTGTTTGGCGGAGCTGGACAAATTAAAATAGTAAACACCGACCATTTAAAAATTACTGCTCAGGTTCCTGAAAATTATGCTGGCAAAGTAAAAGTAGGTACCGATGTGAATTTGTTTTTCCCTGATGCACAAAAAACTTTAGCTGCTAAAGTAAATGTTTTAGGTAATGTAATTGATCCTTTAAGTCGTAGCTTTTTTATTGAAACTAAATTGCCTGTTGACAAAAACTTTAGACCAAATCAATTAGCGCAAGTAAAAATCAAAGATTACTCAAAGCCAAATGCAATTAGTATTCCTGTAAACTTATTACAGAACGACGAAAAAAATAAATTCATTTACATTGCTGCAACTGAAAACGGAAAACTAGTTGCCCGTAAAAAAGTAATTACAGTGGGTGAATTTTATGGTAACAATATCGAAGTATTATCTGGTTTAGCTGCTGGAGATGCTATCATTACTGAGGGTTATCAGTCCCTTTATGATGGTCAATCTATCACTACTAGTCAAAAATAATTTTCGTAAATAATAATACAAACTGTCCTTATGTCGACAATTCATAAAATAAAAGAGAAGTTTAAAGAATTTAAACCTACTTCCTGGAGTATCACCAATAAAACATCTATCTATTTGTTGATGTTGTTTATTAGCTTGGGGGGTATTTATCAATTCCTAACCCTTCCTAAAGAACAATTTCCTGAGATCGTTATACCTACCATGTATGTGCAAACGATCTATGTAGGTAACTCTCCAAAAGATATTGAGAACCTTGTTACACGCCCTATTGAAAAACAAATTAAGAGTATTAGTGGCGTTAAGATTAATAAATTCAGTTCGGTTTCACAGCAAGATTTTTCTGCTATCACCGTTGAGTTTAGCACCGATGTTAAACCTGATGTTGCTTTACAAAAAGTAAAAGACGCTGTTGATAAAGCCAAGACCGACCTGCCTAATGACCTTACCCAAGAGCCACGTGTTATTGAAGTAAACTTTAGTGAGCAGCCGATTATGTATGTGAACTTAAGTGGTAACTATAATTTAGTGCAACTTAAAAAGTATGCCGACGATTTAAAAGATAAATTAGAAAGCGTTCCTCAAATTAATAGAGTTGATCTTGTGGGTGCTCCTGAAAGAGAGTTTCAAATTAATGTAGACAACTATCGCATGCAAAGCGCTGGTATTACATTTGACGATATTACTGCTGCCATTCAAAGAGAGAACTTGGATTTGTCAGGTGGTTTATTGGAGGTGGGTAATATGAATCGTAACCTTCAATTAAAAGGCCAATTAAAATCAGCTAATGATATTGCAAATATTATTGTGCGCAATACGAGTGGTGCTCCCATTTATTTAAAAGATGTTGCAAAAATTAAAGATACCGTTAAGAACAACGAGAGTTTTGCGCGCCTAGATGGTAAAAACGTATTGACTTTAAACATCATTAAGCGTAGTGGTGAGAACCTCATTGAAACTTCGGATGCAGTTAAAAAAATTGTGGACGCAGCAGAAAAAACCGATTTACCTAAAGATGTAAAAGCAGTGATTTCGGGTGATCAAAGTATCAGAACTAAGTCTTCATTTACCGACTTAGTAAACTCAATTGTAATTGGTTTTATTTTGGTATTGATTGTGTTGATGTTCTTTATGGGTGTAACCAATGCATTCTTTGTAGCACTTTCAGTTCCATTGAGTATGTTCGTGGCCTTTGTATTTTTACCTGCTGGTGATTTGGTAGTGGGCACACATATCACACTTAACTTTATGGTGTTGTTTGCCTTACTATTTGGTTTGGGTATTATTGTTGATGATGCGATTGTAGTAATTGAAAATACACACCGAATTTTTGTACAAGGTAAAGGCAAGTTAACAGCTACCACTTCGGCTAAAATGGCTGCTGGTGAAGTTTTCATTCCTGTATTAGCAGGAACGGTAACTACCCTTGCGCCTTTCTTCCCATTGTTATTCTGGCCTGGTATTATTGGTAAATTCATGGTGTACTTACCTGCCATGTTAATTTTCACATTGGCTGCATCTTTAGTAGTTGCCTTTATCATGAACCCTGTTTTTGCGGTGGATTTCATGAATCACGAAGAAACTAAATCGGATGAGCCTAAATCTGCAATATTCAAAAAGAAAAACTTTTGGATTCCTATCGGGGCAGGTATTGTATTAGATATTATGGGTGCCACTTTCTTAGGTAATGTGTTGATTTTCTTTATGATTTTAGTTTTAGCCAATAGATATTTTATTCAAGAAGCTATTGAGCATTTCCAAGAAGTTGTACTTCCTAAACTAATGGACACTTATGAAAGAATATTAAGACGTGCGTTAAGCGGATGGAGACCTGTTAAATTATTAGTAGGCACATTTGTATTGTTAATATTATCTTTTGTGATTTTAGGTGTGAGTGTTAGCACTGGTCGTGTTGGTATTGAGTTTTTCCCTAAGGGAGATCCAAACCAAGTGTATGTATATTTAAAATTACCAGCTGGTACACAGGTAAATTATACCGACTCTGTTACAAAAGTATTAGAGCATAAAGTAAATAAAATATTGGGTACAGATAATGGTAAAAAGAATCCATTAGTGGAGAGTATCATTACCAATGTTGCCGTAGGCGCTGGTGATCCAATGTCTGGTGACCGAAGCACACGTACTGAATTAGGTCGTGTACAAGTGAATTTTGTAGAATATGAAAAACGTGATGGTAAGTCAACAGAGCCTTATTTGGATGCCATACGAAATGAAATGAAAGGTGTTCCAGGAGCGGAAATCACCGTAACACAAGAATCAAGTGGACCGCCAACAGATCCTCCAGTGAACATTGAAATTCAAGGGGAAGATTTTGATAAATTAATTAAAACAGCAGTTGGTTTAAAGAACTATTTAGATGCTGCACAAATTCCTGGTATCGAACAGTTAAAGATGGACGTTGATTTACAAAATCCTGAATTGACTTTAACCATTGACCGTGATCGTGCTTTAATTGAAGGTGTTTCAAGTGCACAAGTTGGCATGCAAATTCGAACTGCCTTATTTGGTAAAGAAGTTTCTAAAATTAAAGATGGTAAGGATGAATATAAAATCCAATTAAGAAATGAAGAAATTCAAAGAAACAACTTAGTGGATTTATTAAATATGCGCTTATCCTTCCGTGATATGGCTGCAGGAGGTATGGTAAAAAATATTCCTATTAGTTCTTTGGTAAAAGTGGAACCAACCAATACTTTAGGTAGCGTAAAAAGAAAGAATCAAAAAAGACAAATTCAATTACGTAGTAATGTATTAACCAACCAAGGTTATAACCCAGCTGCAGTGAACGTAGTAATTGCACAATACATTGGAAACTTTAAAGGTATTGCAGACGGAGTTACTGTTCAACAAACTGGTGAAAATCAACAACAATTAGAAACGGTTAGCTTTTTAGGAAAGGCATTGATTATTGCATTGATGTTAATTTTATTTACATTGGTGTTGCAATTTAATTCTGTTTCCAAGTCTATCATTATTCTTACCGAAATCTTATTTAGTATCATTGGTGTATTCTTAGGGTTCTCTATTTTTGGAATGAAAATTTCAGGAGTAATGACTGGTTTAGGTATTGTTGGATTAGCAGGTATCGTTGTAAAGAATGGTATCTTGGTAATTGAATTTGCCGACGAGTTAAGATCAAGAGGTATGAAAACAAGAGAAGCGGTGGTACAAGCAGGTAAGACAAGAATTATTCCTGTATTGCTTACTGCACTTGCTGCCATCCTTGGATTTATTCCAATTGCAGTTGGCTTCAATATTAACTTTGTTACCTTATTTAGTGAATTGAATCCACATATTTTCTTTGGTGGCGATAATGCAGCGTTCTGGAAGCCATTAAGCTGGACCATTATTTTTGGATTGGCATTTGCCTTTTTTATGACCCTATTTATTGTACCTGGTATGTATTTAATGGCAGAGCGTTTGCGCCGTCCAATGCGTCGTCACTTTGGTGGAAAGTGGATTAGCTTTATGGGTATTCCTCCATTAACACTCCTCTTTATTCCATTGATGTTTATTACTACACGCATTCATAAGAAAAATGTAAAACGTCGCGTGGAAAAAAACAATGCAAATGGAGACTCAATTATTAATGGATCATGGTACTAAACAAATTATCTAATTTTATTTAGTTGAAATTGTAAACATAAAAAAGCCTCTCAATTTTTGAGAGGCTTTTTTATGGAATTATTGATTATCTAGTTTAGATATTAGAATGTTAACTGATTGGACAAACGCTTTAGTTCAATTTCTGTAGCCTTTGCAGCAAATCTTAAACTTGTTAATCTGAAACCTGCAGTTTCAAAACTTTGCTGTGCTTGTTTTACATCTACTATCGTTGCTTGTCCTAATTTAAACTTACTCATTACCAAATCCATAAGCTCTTTTGACATGTCATAGTTAGCTTGTTCGGTTGCACTTTGTTGTAGGCTATTTAAATAACTGATATAGGTTTTATAGGCTGCAGTATTTAAATTGTTTTCAAGACTTTTATATTGAGACTTTGCTATGTCAGTACCGATTTTAGCTGCCTTAAAATTCTTTTTATTGGCACCCCCTGCATACAATGGAATACTTAAATTAATGCCTACATAAGGACCATAGTTTTCATTTAATAAACTAAATCCTGCATCCGATTTATTGCTGCTATAAGTATAGCCAGTAGTAGCTCTTAGTGTTGGAATCATTGAAGCCCTCACCTCTTTTTCAATAAACTGATTAATTGCAATGGTTTGATCTGCGGCAAGTAAATCGGGATTGTTTTTAAGACCTGCCTCTACTGATGCTAATTTTACCGATGGGTCTACTTTTATGGTATCTACAAGCGTATACACTGTATTGGTTGGCAGTGCTAAATAATTTAATAGATCAACTTTAGCCTGATCAATAACTAATTGTTGATTTAAAGCACCTTGTACTAAGGCGTTTAGATCTAAATTAGACTGAAAAAGGTCGGCATTATTTGCCATGCCCACTTGCGACTTTGTTTTTACAATATTTACACGCTCCTTTGAAGCTTCAATAGAAAGCTGAATTGTTTTTAAATAATCTTGTTGATGTATTATGTTATAATATTGTTGCATTACTGCAGCAACAATATTATTGATTCTTGATTGTAATTGTACTTGGTCTTGTTTTTCTAATGCATTTAATCGGTCCTTTGTTGCAACAATATGATATCCATTAAACAATACCAATGAGGCTGCTAAGCTTCCATTTACTGTGGTTCCGTTAACGCCTGTTTTAATTGTGTTCCTACTCGGATCCGTATATAATTGTTGTATTGAACTACTTGTTTTATTTTCCGTTACGCTTGTAGTAACTAATGGCAATCCTCCCGCAACACCATAATCGTTAAATAATTTAGAAATAGCTAAACTATCTTTTGCCAATTGAATACTGAAATTGTTTTTTAAAGCTGTTTGAATAGCATCAGATAGGCTTAAATTTTGTTGCGCATTTGCATTAATACCTAATGACAAAATGATTACCACGAATAGAGAAGAAAATATTTTTTGCATAGTCTTTTTTTATTTGAAACCTATCCTACCAATGTACCAATAGCATCCCCTTTTACCAACTTTACTAAATTACCTGGTTGGTTCATATCAAAAACAATAATCGGTAATTTGTTTTCCATACACAATGTAAATGCAGTCATATCCATTACTTTCAAGTTTTTTGAAATACATTCTTGGAAAGAAATGGTTTCAAATTTTTTCGCGTTTGGATTCTTTTCTGGATCTGCATCGTATACGCCGTCTACTCTTGTTCCTTTTAAAATTACATCTGCTTTCATTTCAATGGCTCTCAACGAACCTGCCGTGTCGGTGGTGAAATAAGGGTTGCCTGTTCCAGCACCAAAAATAACTACACGTCCTTTTTCTAAATGTCTTAATGCTTTACGACGGATATAGGGTTCTGCAACTTGTTCCATGTTAATTGCAGATTGCAATCTTGTATACACTCCAATTTTTTCCAACATCGCTTGAATGGCCATTGCATTTATTACCGTTGCCAACATACCCATATAATCGCCATGTGCTCTTTCAATGCCACTATCCGCTTCGTTCATACCGCGATAAATATTGCCTCCACCAATTACAATTGCTACTTCCACGCCTAAGGCTACTACCTCTTTGATTTCATTGGCGTACTGCTCAATGATTTTTGGGTTAAATGGATCTCCCGTTCTTTCATTTCCCAAAAGGGCTTCACCTGAAAGTTTTAATAAAACGCGTTTGTATTTTGGCTGCATAATCGGTACAATTTATACTTGCAAGATACAAATTTTGAATAAGGATTTGTTGGATTTATATGGACGGCTGTCCTTAATTTAAGCTAAATAAAAAGGGAGCCTTTTTGAGGCCCCCTTTGGTATTTTTATTCCTTTAGTTTTAGCTTCTAGGAATTTGTATCATTTGTATTTTTTGCACTAGGCAATGCCCGCTTGCAATTTAACCCAAAGCTACACGCTTGAACTCAGTTACTTTAATATCACCTACGCTCTTAACGTGTTCACCCACTGTTTTAGAACCGTCCTTAACAAAAGACTGTGCTAATAAAGTTTGCTCCTTAAAGAAAGCTGCAATTTTACCTTCGGCAATTTTTGCAATCATTTCTTCTGGCTTACCTGCCATCTTAGGATCTTCTTTCATGGTGTCAATGATGATAGCTCTTTCACGTGCTACTGTTTCAGCAGGTACTGATTCAGCATCAACCGCTACTGGGTTCATCGCAGCAATTTGCATTGCTAAGTCCTTACCCAATTCAGCAGCTTCGGCTGTTAAAGCAACCAATACACCCATACGGTATGCACCGTGAATATATGATGCTACATAAGGAGCGTCAATTCTTTCAAATTTAGCTACAGAGATTTTCTCTCCAATTGCAGCTAATTTATCATTGATCATATCTGCAACAGTGTTACCGTTAATAGATACTGCGTTTAATTCCTCAACAGATTTTACATTGTTGGCAACAGCAGCGTCAGCAATGCTTTGCGCGAATGCTACGAATTCTGCATTCTTTGAAACGAAGTCAGTTTCACAAGCAATACAAACAATAAATCCTGATTTATTATCAGTTGATGTTTTTGCAATAATTACACCTTCTTTTGCCTCACGATCACTACGCTTTGCAGCTACTTTTTGACCTTGCTTACGTAACCAATCGATTGCTCCTTCAAAATCACCATTTGTTTCAGTCAATGCTTTACGGCAATCCATCATACCGGCACCTGTTGCTTGACGTAACTTATTAATATCTTGGGCTGTTATAGCGCTCATAAAATTATTTTTAAAATTGTCTAATTAATATTTAGTTAATCTAGGAGTCTTCAAATAAATACAATTGGGTCATTAGTACCCATAAGGATACCAACAACCCAATTGGGATATTTTATTACTTTCTTACTGGACCACGAGAGCCAGTAGTAGTACGACGCTTAGGAGCACCTGGAGCAGAAGTTCCTGCACCAGCACCACGCTTAGCTCTTCCGCCTTCAGCATTTGCTTCAGCTTCCATTCTCTTCGCTTTTGCTTCTAATTCGTTAGCACCTTCTTCTACTTCGCTTTCATCGTCTTTTGAAGCTTGACGCTCAGCCAAACCTTCAGCGATTGCTGCAGTAATGTAGTTAGTGATAATTGCAATTGATTTTGTAGCATCATCATTTGCAGGGATAGAGAAGTCTACTTTGTTAGGATCACA
>CANGIZ010000054.1 GCA_947454025.1 Bacteroidota bacterium
AGTTTCTGTGCCTTATAAAATCAGTTTAGAGGCAATTCAGCTACATGACTTTACGATTTCTTTGTCTAATGAAAAAGGGGAGCATTTGGATTTTGGCTACGATCAGCAACGTAATGAATATTTTATTGATCGATTTAGTGCAGGCAGGCATGAGTTCAATGAAGCCTTTGCTAATAAACATTATGCACCAAGACTCGCCACTTCAAAAATTGCTGGATTACAAGTAATAATAGATAAAACTTCGATTGAAATGTTTGCAGATAAAGGCTTGACGGTGATGACAGATATCTTTTTTCCTACTAGCCCATATACAATGATAACGATTCAGTCGGCAGATAATTCGATTAAAAAGCAATTGAAAATGAATAATTATTTTATACCGTAAACTTTCAGATTTAAATTTTTCATTTGCAAATAATTAGTCCTGCCATTATAGAAAGACAAATCAAAGATTAAGTGTTTGAATTTTTTATAACTATCCAGCGCCATCATGTCGGTAACAGATACATTATTCCATTGTTTTTCGACATAGTCGCCTTTGGTCATTTGAATAATATTATGATTGGTCCAAAACACAAAATTTCTATTCCCTTTTGCAGTGTCAATCAATGCAAATCTAAATGCAGGTTGGTCTTCAAGACCAGGGAGCATTAGGTTAATGTTTGCATTTAATTCCACATACAAGTACTTATAGCCTAGTGGAACCTTAACCTCGGGCATGATGGTTGTGTCGGGACTTTCGGTGTGGATAGTTTGCGTTGCAGCATTGTTGTAGTCTAGTAACAAGTCCTTTGGAGTAGTGACAAAAGATTTATTGGCAGGATATATTTTATTTTTAGTGGTAACATAATCATTGATTAATTTGAAATTATTAATCAATGCAGTCATATGTTGTTTTAAAGAATCGTTCTTGATTTTTGTGAGCCCAAGGTTGGAGTCAATTTTATAAATTTGTTTTCCTGATAGATAATAGTCCTTGTAAATATAATCGGTAATTTCTCTGCTCCATTCCATAAATGGCATTGAATGAATATTTCTGAAATGTACCGCAGTATCCATTACATCTGTTAGCCAATGTACTTCTTCGGGCTTTTGTTTAAGACGCGGATAATTTGCTAATACTAAATTAGTGATGGTTGGCCCAATATTATTATGAGAATTAATGCTGTAAAATTTCTTAGGGTTTTTAAGCATTGGTGAGTAAACAATTAAGGGCACATGATAATCATCTAACCCATTGGTGGAAGGGAATGAGCCAATATGATGATCGCCCATTAAAAAGAAAATGGTATTGTTATAATCTGGTCTTTTAGCATAACGCTTAAAAAATGACTTTAAACAATCATCTGAAAACATATAAGTAACTAGTACTTGTTTAGTTTCTCTTAATGTTTTTTTAATTGGATTCGAATTGGGTATTGATGCTATCTTTTTATCAAACTTTTTTCCATATTCATTTTGTTGTGCAAATAAATAAGGCATATGAGTAGTCCCTGTATGATAAATATTTAAATAAGGCTCATGTCGTAAGGAATCCATTACTTCAAATCCTCTGCTATACAATGCATCGTCGGGGTATCCCATGGACCAACCATCTTTACCCACACCCATCATTTTATATTTTGCAGGGTAGTCCTGTAATATCATATCAGTTCCTTGTAAGCGCATATAGCCTCCCATATTATCAAAATCAGGATTAAAACCTATTAAGAATTTAGAGTGGTAACCATTTGCTCTCAAAATTTTAATCAGAGATAAATGATCTGGCATTACATTGATAACGGAGAATCCACGCTTGCCATAGGGCAGTGAACCTGAAATAGCAGGGTGGGCTGCAAATGTCCCTGGCGCAGTACTTAAAAAATTATCCCACACTAAACTGTGTTTTGATAAATCATCTAAAAATGGAGTAAAGCTGCCAGCAAATGCATTTGCACCACTAAAGTCACGGGATAAACCTTCTATTACCAAAATGACAATATTAGGAGGCGTAGAGGGATGTAAATTAAAAAATGGCCCTAATACATCTTTATTTTCATTTTTTCGCAGCAAAGGATATTCTTTACTGGTAAATTGAAAGGGCTGATTGGCTTGATAAAAATCAATTTGTTCTTTTAATTCCTGCGGGCTTAGTTTGTCCGAATTAAATTGGTCTATATTTTTAAAATATTGGTAGGTGTCATCTATCCAATAGCTAAATTTATTCGCTGTAAAATAGTATGCTTTTTCTTCGTCAAAATAAGCTTCGGGCGGATTGGCGTATCCAATAAATACAATCGATGTCACCAACAAAACTCCTATTATTTTTAATGAAGCTTCACTTAATTTCAATTTGTTGCACCATTTATAATATACAAGTAAATAACAACTTATATAGATAGCAAAAGGCAGTAAAACTATAATACCATTGCTCATCATTTGTTTGGAAGTAGTCCATGACTCCGAAAAACTTCGGGTATAAAACTCATGATCAAATGGAGTGTTGCGCTCCGAAAAAACCATAAGTAAAGAAATATAGGTAATTAGGAGCAAGGCATTTATCACATGAAATAATGCGACCCCTATTTTTCTATTAGAAAACCAAAATATTAATACGGGAATGATCATGCATGTGGCATAGATTGCAATAGCCCATATGTCATAAATCCAGCCCAATAATTCATATGAAAAAGCATGTGGAACAAATGACTTATGCGCAATACTAATATATTCGTATACTCTAATTAAGCAAAACGAGATAGTTAATGCAATGACTGATTTTATATAAAATTGAAAAAAGCTTAAGAGTCTTGTATACATAAGTGAATATAATGCCCAAAATTAAGGTTTTAGAATATGCTAACCGCTTATAAAATTCACGACTTAATCTTGTACAGATTGGTATAACTTTAAGATAAGATATACCGATTGCCATGAAAAAAACCGGATTCATACTATTCCTAACTCTTTGTGGATTTTACTCAAATGCTCAATCTAATGTGAATGATGTTGATAGCATTGCCGGGCAGTTTGTTAAAGCTATGCGCAAGGACAAACGCGAGCTGGTTATGGTGCAGACCAATAAATGGTATTATAGTGCCGGAGAAGATCTTTGGCTGAAAGCTTGGGTATTGAATAAAGTTTCGCATAAGTTTTATTCCCATAGCCAAAATTTATATGTTGACATTGTAGATGAAAGAGATACCGCTGTTGCACAACTTTTATTGAATATCCCTTCCGAGAAAACCGAAGGTTATATAAGATTATCTGATTCTATACCTGAAGGGCATTATTGGCTAAGAGCTTATACAAGCAGTATGCTACAACAAGGACTTGAAGGCATATTTATTAAGCCCCTTTATATTGTAAATGCGAAATTCGCATCAAAACTCGAACTCAAAACGATTGCTAAGCCTAAAATAGTTTCTGAAAATACAATACCAATTATTTCTATTTTACCTGAAGGCGGTACTGTTGTCACTGGGGTGAATTGCACATTTGGCATTAAGGCCATGGATAGTTTAGGAAAACCAGTGGAAGTAAAAGGGTATATCACCGATAATACGGACAGTTCAGTGATCACTTGGTTGAATACAAGTCCTTTAACAGGCCTAGGCAAGTTTAATTTTTATGTAGGTAAGAATAAAAGATATACTGCACACATACAATTAAAAAATAGAACGCTTTACTACGCAATTCCCTTACCTGATCATTTTGCAAGTCAAATTGCTATTAAGCAAAATTCTCCTGCCAGCTTAAGGGTGGTTATTGCACAAGGAGATTCAGTATACAAAAAAGGCATGGGCACTTATATTTTAGGAATGAGCAAGGATAGTGTTTGCTTTGCTAGTGTAGGCAAAGACATGTATGAATTAAGTATACCTAAAAATTATTTCCCTAATGGCGAAGCTAAATTGCTTGTATTTAATGACCATAAACAGATTCTCAGTGAACGAAGTGTTTATATTACGGGTCCGAATACTGCTTTGAAAGTTATTTCCAGTCAACCCGCGTATAAGGCACGTGAAAAAGTGAATTTAGATTTGATTGTTGGCGACTCCGTTTTTCATCCATTGTTTACTGCTTTATCAGTTGCCGTTACCGATGATAGTATTGTGAAAGAGCCCTTGTATGAAGATGGCCCTTTAGTTGCCTTGTCGGATAGCAATAGCGACTTGAATGATTTAATAATGCTTACAAAGCAACCCGATTATATTGGTAAAAATATCAGTGACATTAATGCTGAAATTAATTCCAACGAAATTTTGAAACCCAATACAGTAGATTTTGAAACGATTCAAGGAACCGTATTGAATCGAAAAAAATTACCCGTTCCAAATAGGATAGTAACCCTGTATACGAACAAAAAAATAAATCTATTCGACACTGATACAACTAATATGAGTGGTCGTTTTAATTTTAAAATTCCTTTACACTATGATAGTATTCCATTTACATTACAGGTTGCTAATTTGAGAGGGAATGTGGTGGATGAAAAAATAAGTATCGACGTGCATTCAAATTTTCCTAAAATTTCAACACCGTCTTTTTTAAAGAAAAAAATCACGCCTTTGCAAGTAGCACAAGTCATGAATTTTAGAAATCTTAAAACGGATAGCAATTTTATTGTAAGAGGAAAGGAATGGCTAAAGGATGTAGTTGTAAAAACAAGTATTAAGGCCAATAGTTTTAATACGACAAAGCGGATAAGTAATTTCTCACAAGTATTTACAGGCGAAGCATTGCAAAAGATGACGGGTTCGGATGCGAGTAATGCGATGTTAATGATACCAGGTTTACATTTAAGAGGAGGTTATTTAAGTTTAGGAGGAGTGACTTCTTTTACCATTAGTGCGAAAGACGAACCTTTGTTAATTGTAGATGGGATGATGATTGCAGGTGGAAATGGCCCACAAATGGAAGCCGATTCAGGGATGCATGCAGAACCAAGTCCAGTGCTTGCCGAACTTTCTAAAATTCCTACCGATATCATTGATTTTATAGAAGTGCTTAAAGGGCCAGAAGCAGCTTTTTACGGAACCAGATCAAGCAACGGTGTTATTATTGTAAATACCCACCGTGTTTCAAATTTTAGAAATCATATCGAGAACTATGGGCAAATTCAATACAATTCAAAGTCATATCATTTAGCTCCTAACTTTAACCAGCCTGATTATGACAATCTATTTTTAAAATCAACGGTATTGCAAGACCGACGATCTACGATTTATTGGAATGGGCATATTTATACAAACCCCAATGGCAAAGCGAGTATTTCATTTTACACATCTGATAGTCCAAGTAATTATACGGTAACCATTACGGGAGTAACTGTGGCGGGTGATATTATTGAAAAGAAAGTTACAATAACACGCAATTAATTTTTATACAAACGTCCTTTAAATTTATGTTTGCGTGGGTGGGAGACTCTAGATTTAGATTGATAGTCATTACTAATTACACTTATGTTTCCATCCACTTCTAATACTGCTAAATCTACCTTCTGAATATCTCTTGCGCCATGTTCTCTAACTGCAGCTTCTAATTCTTCAATGGTAATTTCGGCTTTTTTACAATTCTCCATATTGGGTTCCCCGTCGTATATTAATAAAATAGATTCCCCTTGTATGAGTTTGTTTATGCTTTTGCTTCGATATAAAATTTGTTTCAAAGTAAAATTGGCTAAAAACAATGCACCCGCTGCAATTAAACCACCATCTAGGGAGGTATCGGGACCCACCATGGCATTTTGCACAGCGTTACTAATTAATAAAATAAAAACCAAGTCAATCACCGATAACTGCGCTAATTCTTTCTTCCCAAATATTCGAATGGCAACAATCATAAATACATAAACAGCAAGTGTTCTTAATATGATTTCTACAAATGGATTATGGATAAAACTCAACTTTAACTGCAGTAAAAACATATGGTGCTTATTTAGCTGTGTAATTTAGCTAATTGTTTTTCTATTTTATCTAAAATTCATCTTAAATTCAATACAATTTTAATAAAGCCAATGAAACAACAATTACATAAGATAGCCATTAGTACTGTATTTATAGTTTGCTTTTTTCAATATGGTTTTGCACAAAAAATGCTTCCCTATCAAAACGAACGCATAGCAATGGATGAGCGTGTGAAGGATTTAGTAGGGAGACTTAGTTTAGAAGAAAAAGTATCTTTGTTGGGATACAATAGTAAAGCAATTTCAAGACTTTCTATCCCTGCTTATAATTGGTGGAATGAAGCCCTGCATGGTGTTGCAAGGGCCGGTGTGGCAACTGTTTTCCCTCAATCAATTGGGTTGGCCGCTACTTTTAATGACGAACTCATGCAACAGGTCGCCAATGTTATTTCCACTGAAGCAAGAGCTAAATATAATTTAGCCATTCAAAAAAATAGACATCTACAATACATGGGACTTACTTTTTGGTCCCCTAATGTAAATATATTTAGAGATCCTCGTTGGGGGCGAGGCCATGAAACTTATGGGGAAGATCCTTTTTTAACGGCCACCATGGGTAAGGCATTTGTAAAAGGGATGCAGGGGACCAATCCCCAATATTTAAAAACAGCTGCAACTGCAAAACACTTTGCAGTACATAGTGGTCCCGAAGCTACACGTGATCAATTTGATGCGATTGTGGATGAGAAGGATTTAAGAGAAACCTATTTGTATGCATTTCACGCATTGGTTAATGGAGGAGTTGAGTCCGTAATGAGCGCATATAATAGTATTAATGGGATGCCAAGTTCTATCAATGCAAAATTATTGGATACGATTCTGCGAAAAGAATGGGGTTTTAAAGGACATGTAGTAACAGACTGTGGCGCTTTGGATGGCGTATTTGAAAGTCATCACGCAACGAATAGTCATGTGGAAACCGCTGCAGCCGCAATTAAAGCAGGCATTAATTTGGATTGCTCAAATATCCTGCAAAAAGATGTGATAAAGGCAGTCGAACAAAAATTATTAACTGTTGAAGAAGTAGATGCGTCACTTACTAAATTATTAAAAACGCAGTTTAAACTTGGCTTTTATAATAATCCCCAAAACGATCCTTATAAAAAGTATGGCGCTGATAGTATTCATAATACAGCCCACATTAATTTGGCAAGAAAGGTTGCGCAGCAGAGCATGGTGTTGTTAAAAAATAACAACCAATTACTTCCATTTACAAAAGACAGCTACGAAAGTATCATGATTGTGGGCCCCAATGCTACATCTTATGATGCATTAATTGGTAACTATCATGGCTTAAGTAATAAGGCAGTCAATTTTGTGGAAGGCATTACCAATGCGATGGATCCGAGTACACGTATTGAATACGACTTGGGTTCGGATTATAATGACACGCTTCATTTTGGTGGAATTTGGGCAGCTGGCAATGCCCAATTAACCATTGCGGTATTAGGATTGTCGCCTGTGTTAGAAGGAGAAGCGGGAGATGCATTTTTATCAAAGTCGGGTGGAGATAAAAAAGATATTGATTTGCCAGCTAGTGAAGTTGCTTATATGAAGCAGTTAAGATCAAGTGTCAAAACGCCTATTGTTGCAGTAATCACAGCTGGCAGCAATGTGAATGTTGCAGCCATTGAAGCTTATGCAGATGCTATCATTTATGCTTGGTATCCTGGAGAGCAAGGAGGAAATGCCTTGGCAGATATTTTACTTGGCAAGGTTTCTCCTTCAGGCAGGTTGCCTGTTACATTTTACAAGTCAGTAGCAGACCTTCCTGACTATACTAATTATGCCATGAAGGGCCGCACTTATAGATACTATGATGGCCCGGTTCAATATCCGTTTGGTTATGGGTTAAGTTTTTCTTCATTTGATTATAAAATAGTTTCAAAACCAAAAATGAATTTTGTCGAAAAAGACACAATTTCGGTTCAAGTTGAAATTGCCAACAAAGGAAAGATGGATGCAGCCGAACTGGTACAAGCCTATATTGAATATCCTTCCCTGGAAAGAATGCCATTAAAAGAATTAAAATATTTCAAAAGAATTGAAATAAAAAAAGGGCAATCTAACAAGGTATTGGTAAATATTCCAGTAAAAGAGCTCAAAAAATGGAATTTACAAAAGAGTGCTTGGGATTTGTATCCAGGAAAATACAAATTAATTTTTGGAGCCAATGCGCAACAAGAAATAGCATCCATCCCTTTTGAAATTGCAATTAAGTAATTAGTTAAAATAAACTTGCATAAATTATAATTGCAATTTGTAATTTTTAAACTATTTTCAATTTTCAAATAATATCAATTATATGTCAACAAAAATCACCATTAATAATAATGGCTCATTAAAAGTAGAAGGGGATTTTACAATTGTAGATAGAGAAGGCAATCAGTATGATTTAGCAGGACGTGAAGTAGTAGGATTGTGTCGTTGTGGTCATAGCAAAAACAAACCTTTTTGCGATGGTGCACACAATGGTCAGTTTCAACATGAAGCAAAAGCATTTGCATTGCCTCCAAAAAAGACGAGCTAGTTTTATATGCAAAAGCTTTTAAAATTAGTAGATGCCTTACAGGCGCAAATTCAATATTTTGAAAATGTCAATCCCGCTGTTTCTTCAAGCAGTGTGGGTTGGCAAATTGAGCACAGTTGCTTGGTCATCATTAAAATAACCGAAACGGTTAAGCACTCCGATCCTAAAAAATATCAAACCCAATTCAACTTTAAAAAATGGTTTGTTTTTTTAACAGGTAAATTTCCAAGAGGTCGTGCACAAGCACCTGCATCGGTAATGCCAATAGGTGCTATTACAAAGGAAAGCTTACTTGAGGCAATTCAGGCTGCAAAACAAGCCATTGCCGAATTAACGGTTTGTGAAAAGAACCAATACTTCCAGCATCCTATCTTCGGTAATCTAAATACAGCCTCCACACTTTATTTTTTAGGGATACATACCAAGCATCACTTACATATCATTGAGGATATTTTAAACTAATATTTACATTTTCTTTACAAGAATCAGCCTAGTTTTGATGTAATATTCAAATATGGCCATACTGTCTATTTCTCAAGGCTCTTTTTTAAAACGATTCCAATTACCCATAAGTGTTATTATCATTTGTGGTGTTTCAGTTGCTTTGTTTTATACAGTAACTATTTGGGGCTATCGTGTACCCGCCTTAGTGTTGTTAATGGTTGTATCCTTGTTTGCGCTTGTATTTGAAATTAAAACAGTATTTATATCGGCCATATTAAGTGCATTAATTTGGAACTTCTTTTTTATACCCCCACTTTTTACATTTCATATTGCCAATGGGGAAGATGGACTTATGTTTTTAATGTATTTTATTATTGCCTTAGTGCATACAACTTTAAGTTTTAAAATTAAAGCGGCGGATCAATTAAATAGAGATAAAGAGGATAAGGAGAAAACAATTAAACTATACAATACCTTACTTAATTCTTTATCACACGAATTAAAAACACCCATCGCTGCTATTATAGGTGCGGCAGATACGATAAAAGAAAATGAGCAGGCATTAAGTGAAGAGAACAAGCTTGCATTGTTAAATGAAATAAGTATAGCGGGATTGAGGCTTAATAAGGAAGTGGAGAATTTATTGAATATGAGTAGAGTAGAATCGGGAAGCATTAAATTAAAATTAGATTGGACAGATATGAACGAAGTGATTCATATTGTGCTGTCCAAGTTTGAAGAGCGTGCAATTGAACATACAATACAATTTGAGCCTAACGAAACCATGCCGCTGGTAAAAATTGATAGCGTCTTAATTGAACAAGTGCTTTACAATATCATTAATAATGCAATACTATATACCCCAAGGGGCACGGTTGTTGCAATATCGGTGAAAATGGAAGAAGACGAGTGTGAAATAAATATTATCGACAATGGCCCTGGGTTTGCCGCAACGGAACTTCCCAATGTATTCACTATTTTTTACCGACTACCTCAAAATAAAACAGGGGGATCAGGATTAGGACTGTCCATTGCGAAGGGATTTGTTGAAGCACATAATGGTACAATTCAACTTCAATCAAAACAAGGAGAAGGAGCAAGGTTTACGATAAAATTACCTGTTGAAACTTCGTACTTAAAAAATATTAATAATGAATAAAGAAGAAATACTCATTATTGACGATGAGCCTCAAATTAGAAAATTGCTAGAAATTAATTTAGAGAGTCATGGTTATAAAGTAAAACAAGCCGAAACTGCGGCATTGGGGTTACAGTTAGCTGCCAATCATCCACCAGATTTAATTTTGTTAGATATTGGATTGCCCGATAAAAGCGGACAAGAACTATTAGTGGAATTGAAAAACTGGTACAATCAGTCTATCATTATCATTTCGGTTTTAGACCAGGAAGAAGAAATTGTGAAAGCATTGGACAATGGTGCAAGCGACTATGTTAACAAGCCATTTAGAACCAATGAGTTAATGGCCAGAATTAGAGCTTGTTTAAATAGAAATAAAATAGAAGACAATAAAACCGTTTTGATTTTTGATGAACTGCAAATTGATTTATTGGCAAGAACGGTTACTTTACATAATGAAAATGTAAAATTGACATTAACAGAATATAAGTTACTTGTGTTATTTGCAAAAAATGCAGGTCGAGTGCTTACACATCAATTCATTTTAAAAGAAATATGGGGAGTGGGGTATCAATCCGATACGCAATATTTACGTGTATTTGTAGGCACTTTGCGAAAGAAGATTGAACAAAACCCGAATAAGCCAGTACATATTATAACCGAAAGCGGTGTTGGTTATCGGTTTGCCTAATACTTTATAAAATCTTTATACGCTGTTTGTTTTATTTATTATTTAGTGACATATTAAAGTCAACCTTTGTGTACTAAATTTTATAAATGGATAATCATCATTCGGTTGGAAATAAAGTAACTGTTGCCACTTTATTAGTAGCGTTAGGAATTATTTATGGGGACATTGGAACAAGTCCATTATATGTTTTAAGCGCAGTGGTAGGAGATCGTAAAATAGATGAAATTTTAGTTTTTGGAGGGGTATGCTTAATTTTCTGGACCCTGTTTTTTCAAACTACTGTAAAATATATTTGGCTTACGTTAAGGGCAGATAACCATGGAGAAGGGGGCGTGTTTTCCTTATTTGCATTGGTTAAAAGGTATAGCAAAAGTTTAGCCATCATTACTATATTAGGTGCGACTACTTTATTGGCAGATGGTATCATTACCCCACCCATTTCTGTATCATCTGCTATTGAAGGACTCAATGCGGTAAATGGTTTTGAGAAAATAATTGTACCAGGAAATGGCCTAACTATTGGCATTACGGTTGCCATAATATCTGCCTTATTCTTTTTTCAACGATTTGGAACACATCAAATTGGCAAATTTTTTGGCCCAGTCATGGCACTTTGGTTTGGTATGATTTTAATTTTTGGCGCTAGCTATGTTTTTAAAAATCCTGCCATTTTGAAAATCTTAAATCCTTATTATGGATATGAGTTATTGGTGAAGTATCCCAAAGGGTTTTGGTTATTGGGCGCTGTGTTTTTAGCGACCACTGGAGCTGAAGCTTTGTATAGCGACTTAGGCCATTGCGGTGTAAAAAATATTAGACTCACTTGGATTTTTGTTAAATTAAGTTTAACCATTAACTATATTGGTCAAGCGGCTTGGATTATGCAATTTAAAAGTATGGATGAGGTAAACAATGCAACTTTGCATGGTTTGAATCCATTTTTTGAAATGATTCCGCATTGGTTTTTATTGCCAAGTGTAATTATTGCAACTGCTGCAACCATCATTGCTTCTCAAGCTTTAATTAGCGGTTCCTTTACTTTAGTGAGCGAGGCCATGAACTTAAACTTCTGGCCAAGAGTAACGGTTAGACAACCTTCAGATATTAAAGGACAAATATATATACCAAGTGTAAATTCAATTCTTTGGTTTGGCTGCATATTAATGATTATATATTTTAAAACTTCTATGGCCATGCAGGCGGCTTACGGGTTCTCTATTACCGTTGCGATGATGATGACTACGGTATTATTAAACTACTACTTAAAGTTTAGGCTTAAATGGGCGCAGGTATATGTAACACTTGTAATAGGTTTATTTACAATTGTAGAAGTTTCCTTCTTTATTGCGAATGTGGCTAAAATTAAGGAAAGATGGATGTTTTTATTTTTCGAGCTCTTTATATTTATGACGATGTATGTATGGTATTATGCAAGAAAAATAAATAACAAGTTTGTAAAATTTGTAGATATTGGAAAATACACTCCACAGCTTATTGAATTAAGTCAGGATGACGAAATTCCTAAATTCTCAACCCATTTGATTTATCTAACCAAAGCAAATAGTCGTGCACAAATAGAAGAAAAAATTATCAAATCTATTTTTGCTAAAAAGCCTAAACGTGCCGATGTGTATTGGTTCTTGCATATTAATCGAACGGAAGAGCCATTTACTATGAATTACGATGTATCGGAATTGGTGGATGATAAAGTAATTAAAGTGAATATAAACCTAGGCTTTAGGATTCAACCCAAAACAGAAATTTATTTCAAAAAAATTGTACAAGAATTGGTTGCCAAACAAGAATTAAATTTACATATCCGACCAGACGGTAGCACAAAATACAATTCAGAACCCGACTTTAAGTTTGTGGTGATTGAAAAATTTCTTTCTATCGAAAATGAATTTGCCTTGAGAGATGGTTTATTGTTGCAGGGTTACTTCCAATTAAAGCATCTTGGACAAAGTGACGAAAAAGCTTTTGGTTTAGAGAAAAGCGATGTGATTATAGAAGCGGTACCAATGATCGTATCTCCGATCAATAAATTAAATTTAGTCAGGATGGAAAAGAACAATACATATTAAAGGCTGCTTGCTTAATAAATGTAAATAAGCTTCATGTAATGTGAAGCTTATTTTTTTGCTCCCTGTTTTTTTGCAGAGGCCTTTATTTCATCCTCTTTAATTCTAAATTTCACGATATCCTGAATGAGTTTAATTGGGAAAGGCTTGTCGGATGGCAATTGAATAGCCCCCTTAGAATAAGTTAAACCTTTTTCGTCCAGCTGTGTTTTAAAAACCTCAATAGGTTTGGCAGTTGGATAAAATCCAAAATGATTTTTGGCACTTGCGAAATACACCAAAACGTTATTTATTTTGAAAGCGGGCATTTGATAACTAATGCACTCTGTTGCTTTTGGAGCCGCTTTATTGATAATATTCCTAAGTTTTTCTAATCCGGCTTGCTTGTCTTTGTCCTGTATTTGTATATAATCTTCGATTGTCAATATTGATTTTTTTGTTTCTTGCATGTCCGCTATGTTAAAATGAAAAATCTTAACTAAATTTAATCATCTTATTATAAATGAACAAATACAATGATCGAAAAATCTACTTTACAATTTTTAAAGGGACTTTCTAAAAACAATCATCGAGATTGGTTTTTGGCTAACAAAGGTAAATACGATTTGGCGAAGTCCAATTATGTAAATTTCGTAACGACGGTATTATCAGAAATAAAAAAATTTGATCCTAGCTTATCGGAGTTAGAGCCTAAGCAGTGTGTTTTTAGAATTAATAGGGATGTGCGTTTTAGTAAGAATAAAGATCCGTATAAAACAAATTTCGGTGCTAGTTTTAGTAAGGGTGCC